>CAZHWG010000041.1:0-9985 GCA_964535925.1 uncultured Sphingorhabdus sp. | reverse complement strand
CGGTGGCCGCCGTGCGATGCACGGTATCGCCGACGCGCTTGCGACCGACGTAGAGCCGGTCGCCCGACGCGAGCGCCTGGCCTGCCGGCTTGGTCGCGACGATGCCGCGCGGGCGATATCCCACGACGCGGCCGTCCGCGCGATCGGGCGGCGACTTGGTGCCATCGACAACACCGATGAATTGCGATGCGTAAAAGTCCGTCATAACTGTCTTTCCTTGTCCTGGCTCGTCGGGCGAAGGCCCGGTTCATGGCCGAAAAGGCGGGCGCCGCGGGCGCCCGCCCGATGGTTATGCCTCGCTGTTCAGGATCACGCCGACCTTGGCCGCCTGCGTGCGCGTTGCCGCCAGCGTCGTGCCGGCGAACACCTGGCGCGACAGGACCTTGGTCGGAAGCGGATCGAGCGAGGAGCGCAGCCGCTGCCAGAAATTGGCGCGGACGCCCGATTTCACCCAGAACGGGTTCTTGCGATAGCCGCTGCCGTCGAGCGACAGGCCGGGGATCGACCCCAGCGCGTCGTTGTCGAGCTCCATGTGGATGAAGTTCCACCCGAGCAGGCGACGCACGAAGCCGTTTTCGTCGACTTCGCCGCCGAACGACGCCTTGAAGTCCTGGCTGGTCGCCGGGACCTCGGACAGCAGGTCGTCGCTCTGTTCGGCCGTCAGCACCATGTACTTGCGCTCGGTGACGTCGACATGGCCCTTGGCGAGCAGCTTGTTCGCCGCGCGCAGCTTGGCGACGTTCATCCGCTGCGCGCCGCTCGCGCCGCCGACCGTCACCGGGACGATCTGGCCGCTCGGGAACGGCGTGACAACGATGCCCTCACGGCCGCTGATGACATCGCCGTAGATGCCCTCGAGTATCCGGCGATCGCGCGAACGCTCGACGACCGCGGCGCCCTCCATGACGTAGCTGCCCTCGAGGTCGATACCGGTCTCGAGCTTGTCCGAATTGTCGACGATCTCGGCGTAGTAAAGCTCGGGCTTCTTGGGCAGCCAGATGCCGTCGTGCGGCGTGTTGGCGTACTTGGTATCGCCGTGGCGCTCGTCGGCCTCGGCGGGTTTCGCGGTACCGACCAGGTCCTTGACCTTGATCTTCGACGCCGAGGCATCGTCGGTAACCGTTACGGCGTCGAGCAGCACCGACTTGTGCTGCTGCAACACCATTTCGAGATTGTTCTGGTATTTCGTCTGGAAAGACGCGGGGACCTGTTGCGACATGGCGCGAGCCCTTTCGTCAAATGGGGTTGAACCGATTTGCGAAGGGCTTGCCGGCGATGCCGGGCCACTCTATCGTTTTACGCCCGCGATCGGCGACCGCTGCTGCGGCGAGGCTCCGGGCCGAGCGAACGCTCGGCTTGCCGAAGACTGGGCCCGGGCGGTCAACCGACCGGGCCCTCGACCGCCAGACATGAATCAACTGCGATTCTCAGTCAACCCCCTATTCGCCCGACGCCGCGCGGCGATCGGCCTCGGCGCCGACAGCATCCTGCAGACGCTTCCAGCGCAGGTTCTCGGCCGAGCCGGGAACCATGACCTTCTTCTGGAATTCGCCGTCGGTCTTGAGCTTGTCCATCTCGGCCTGCGCCTCGCTCGCCGAGATCCCGAACCGCCGCTTGTCGCCGCCGACCATCCGGTCCTCCGACAGGCCCGCGCCCAGCCTGGCGAACATGTCGAGCGCCTCCTCGGGGCCGATCGCCGCGCGGATCGCGAGCGATTTTTCCTTGTTCAGCCCCAGCGCCGACAGCGCGTTGTCGACCGCGGCGAGCTTGTCGTCGGCCTCCTTGCCCCATTTCTTGACGTGCGCCGCCGCCCGCTGCGAGATCTCGCTCTCCTGCGCATTGTGCTCGTCGAGCTGCGCCTGGACCTCTTCGGACAATACCGCCTCGAGCGCACCCTTGGGGATGCCCGCCTTGTGCGCCGCGGCTGCAACGCGCTCGAGCATCGCCGTATTGAGCGGCACTGGCTCGCCATCCTCGCCCTTCGGTTGGGGCAGTTCATAGCCCTTGGCATCGTCGGGCACGCCGATCGTCTTGCGGAACGCCGCGACCTCCTCCTCGCTCGCGCCCTCGCCCGGGATCTTGACCCGCCCGCTGTCGTGGATCGCCTGCTCGGCCGATCGCAGCGCCTTCGTCACGCCGTCGAGGTCCTTGAACCCCTTCGCCTTGATCCAGTCTCGGTTCGACGCGTTTTCGCCATCGGCATCGGCCGACAGGTTGCCGTACCATTCGGGATCGCTGCCGCCACCGCCTCCATCGCCACCCGAACCGCCGGCCTCGCTGGCCGCCCCGCCAGCACCGCCCGCCCCGGCGTCGCCGCCGCCTTCGCCGCCGCCGGTGCCGCCGGTGCCGCCGACCAGGTCCGCCGCGCTCGCGCCGCCGCCCGTGCCGGCATCGCCGCCACCTGCGCCCGAATCGCCGTCGCCGTTGTTGTCGTCATTCTCAAATGCCATCGTCTAACTCCATGATTTTCTGGACGACCGCTTCGTCCAGTTCGAGGTAATTCATGATCCGCAGGACCACTTCGCGGCGCCCCTCTCGGCGCGCCATGATCATCGGATCGGTGTCGAAAATGCTGCGCCCGACGAACGCGTAATCGCGCAGATCGGCGATCACGATCTCGCCGGCGCGATGCAGCCCGCCATCGGGCGCGACGAACAGTGCGCGCCAGAGCCAGCCGCGCGCGCGCGCCGCCCACCGCGACGGCAGCGCCTTGAACACCCACTTGAACTCGCGAGAGAGCAGGATCGCGCGATAGCGTTGCTGGTTTTCGACCGAGACCGCCATTATGCCGCCCCCAGCGCTTCGGCCTGGGCAAAGTCCTTGACCGCCCCGGCCGTCTGCTCGAGCCGCTCGGCATCGACCGCCGCCGCCTTCGCCGCCGCTTCGTTTTTCGCCAGCGCCTCGACCTCGTCGTCGCTGCGCATGTAGCTCGGCCGCACGCCCATTTCCTCGGCCATGCCGACCGCGATCGCGTCGGCGTTGATCCGCAAGCGGACGTTCGGCTCGATCTCCGCGAGCGTCGGCAAGGCCTGCAGGTAGCGCATCGTCTTCGCGGTGCTTTCCGCCCGCGCCATCGCCGCCAGCGGGTTTTCGTAATCGATCAGCGGCCACGCGCCCGCCTCCTTGACGACATCGGGAAAGTCCTCGATCTGGCGAGCGCGCAGCGCCAGGTCGAGATCGCGTTGCGTCATCGGGTGCTGTTTCTCGGTCGCGTAGCGGCTCGCGTAGGGCCGCACGAGGACGCCCTGTTTTGCCATCACTTCGAGCACTTCGGTTGTCGTCATGCGCGAATTCGGGTCGGTCAGGATCTTGTAGAATTCCTCGAGGAACGCCGTCTTGATCGTCGAGCGCTCGTCGGCGATCATGTCCATCGCATAGGGGATCCCGCCCTCGCCGCCCGGCATCCGCGCGACCATCGACCGGCCCATCTCGTCGACCAGCCCGGGATTGAGCCCGCCCGCCTTCGTCACCAGCCGCGACACGCCGTCGTCGTTGCGGAACAGCAGGGCCGGATCGACCGCCTTGTGCCCGGCGCGCAGCGTCGTGTGCTTCATCGCGTTGACGCCCTGGATTGCCGGCATCACCTTGATCGCGGGCGACCGGCCATATATCTCGCCGGCGCTGGTCATGTGGCGCGAGACCGAGATCGGCATCGTGTGGAAACCGGCGCGGCGCAAATACTGTTTCTCGTCGGTCGCGATGTAGCGCGAAGAGATCGAGAAACGCCGGTGATCGAACGTGTCGGCATCCCACTCGGTATTAGGCGACACGATGTGCAGGATCTCGAACTTGGTGTCGGGATTACCTCCCGACGCCAGCGCATTGCGCATTTTCTCCGTCAGGTTTTCCCTGCCGAACAGCTGGTCGAGCTGGCGCGCCGTCCGCTCGAACTTGCGGTGCACCGTGTCGACCATGCCCGCGAAATCGACGTCGATATAGCATTCCGACAGGTGCAGCGTGCGATAGATGATCCCGAACGGGCGCGCTTCCTGCCACACCGGCGACGTGCCGTAACGGCCGAGCTGGTCCCAGTCCTCGTTTGCCGCGATGCCGAAACCGGTATGCTGCGCGTGGCGGATCGCGTAGAGGCGCCGCCCCGCGCGCTCGCACCACAATTTGACCTCGCGGTGCTTCATCAGCTCTTCGTCGAGGAACTTGGGCCGGATATAATCGCTTTCCTCGGGCGTCGTGATCGCCACCCCGGCCGCAGCGAAGCGCTCGTTTGCCATGATGTGCGTACTGTCGTAATTGCGCTGGCCGCGGACCATGCCCGCGCCCGTCTTGGTGAAGCCGCCGGCGCCGTCGGGAAAGCGCTCGTCGATCTCGCGCCATGTCGATTCCCATGGCGATCGCTCGCTCACCAGCCGCGCATGCGTGCGCAGGTCTGCCTTGACCAGGTCGTCGTCTTGCTGAACGTCAATCATCGCGGGCACTCCATGCGAAACCGGAAAATCAGGAATGCGCGACCGGGCCGGGTGGGTGGGAGCCCGGCCGCGCACTGGCGAACGATCGTCAGAAGACGATATCGTCCGCCAAGTTGAATGTCTGGCCGCCGCCGATCGACAGGCCTTCATGGCGCTGGGCCCAGGCGACCTGTTCGCCGTCGATCAGCAGCGCATAGCCCGCGACGCGGTACGGCGTTTTTCCGGTTGCCGGACCGTGGACCTCGAGCTTGGGAACCGACAGCCGCAGGCCGCTGCCCGACTTGCGCCAGGCATCGCCCGACACCTTGACCGGCGACAGTCCCTTGATCTCGCTGCGCCCGTCGCTGAACGCGATCGCGACCTCGTCGGCATCGGCGATCAGCTCGAGCATGTCGTCAGGGGTCAATGCCTCGCCGTTCATGCGACCGAATGGACGTGGTTTGCTCGCGATCTCGATCTTGCTGACCTCGGCCTTCGCCCGCGTCGTCGCCCCCTTTTGCGCCGTCAGCGACCGCTTCGCCGCGTCACGCTCGGCGATCGCCGCGTCGCGCTCGGTCGTCAGCGTCGCCGCCTGCGCGACCGCGGCGTCGCGCTCGCCGGCCATCGTGGCGAGCTCTTCCTTGGCCTTTTCCAGCGCGGCATCGCGCGGATCGGCCTTGTTTCCCGTCGTTTTCGTGTCGGTCATCATGTTGTCCTTTCTAGCTTCCGAGGATCATCTTGCCGGTGCCACTTGCGGCCTCGGCGCCGCGCATGCCGGTGATCATGTCGGCCGCGGCGCCCTTGCGTCGCCGCAGCGTGTCGTCCGCCGCGACCGCTTCGGCCGCGTCGTCGCGCGTCGCCACCGGCAACGCCGCCGGGCCGCGCTTCTTCTTGCCGAACAGGTCGCCAACCAGCCCGGCGACCCCGCCGAACAGCATGTTCTTTGCTACTTTTGCCAATATGCTCATCGTTTAACCTCCTGCAAAAACGTCGAAATCGCTGTCGTTGATCACCGGTCGCAGCACCCGCGGCACGCCGCGAATGTCGCCGATGACATGCTCGCCCTCGAGCGCGTAATATTGCTCGGCATCGCAGACATGCGTATGGATCGTGTCGGCGATCGTCAGGTGCCCGCGCGTCTCGCCCTCGCTCCGCTCGGCCTTGGCGTAGTGATATCCGCCCAGGTGTCCGCGGATGAGGTGCTTGCACGCCGGGTCGGCCGCATAGCCGTCGATCGCGGTCATCGCCGACCAGATCGCCTCGTTGCGCAGCGCGGCCTTGTTCGATTTCGCGCGGTAAACCGGCAGGCCGAGCGCCTTCTTGAACGCGAGGATCCAGTCGAGCTCGCTGTCGGCGCGATCGCTCGCCGCCCACGCCGCGGGGTCGCCGACGACGCGCAGCATGTCGGGCCGCACGTCGGGAAAATTGTCCGACAGCATCTGGCGGACCAGCTGGCCGAACGCCGTCGGCCCGATCTTCGCCAAGGTTTTTCCGTCTTCCCGGAACACTACCGCCTCGCGCAGCGTCCGCAATCCGCCCGTCGCGGTGCGCTGGCCCGCGACCGCCGCCGCGAACAGCCCCTGGTCGAACCCGA
The DNA here is from genome assembly GCA_964535925.1 of uncultured Sphingorhabdus sp. Taxonomy (GTDB): domain Bacteria; phylum Pseudomonadota; class Alphaproteobacteria; order Sphingomonadales; family Sphingomonadaceae; genus Flavisphingopyxis. The sequence goes on along the minus strand of CAZHWG010000041.1, from coordinate 3,988 downwards.
TCAGCAGCGGCCGGCGCGGGTCGAACTCGATCTCGCGAACGTGCGTGCGATAATCGAACTGCGGATTGACCGGCTGGCCGTGCTGCAGCGGCACGAACTTGTTGTCGATCATCCGCGCGACGTAATCGGGCCGATGCTTGTTGAGCGCCGCCTGGATCGCGTAATAGCCCTTCGGCAAATTGTGCAGGTTCTCCGCGTCGGGATCGCGGCCGCCCGGCTGGATGAACACCTCGAGCAGCGGACGATCGCCGAGCGCTTCCTTCAGCTCGGGATCGAGCAGCTCGCCGAGATTTTTCTCGATCGCCATGCCATAGATCCAGTTATCCATGTACGGCGCGTTGAGCGAGAGGATGATTTGCTGGTCGACGACCATGTCGGGATCGAGCGCCGACGAGCGCCCGACGCGGCCCGACAGGAACGCTAGCAGCTCGGGCGGCTGGAGATCGGCCTCGTCGATCATCACCGCGACGACCTCCCAGCCGCGGCATGCTTCCTCGACCGACCGGTCGCCGATCGCGCGGAACTCGACCTCGAACTCGCAGACATCGATCGGCCGGCCGTCGTCGTCGACCGCCAGGATCAGCATCAGCCGGTGCGTGAATGGCGCCTTCCAGGTGAACTTGCCATCGGTCTCGGAATGGATGCGAAACCAGCTCGGCAGCGTGTTTTTCTCGATGTTCGGATAGGTTTCGCGGATCACGCCGACCCGCGCCTGGCGCCGATAGACGCCGTTCGCATCGGTCGTGCCGCGCTGGCGCATGCCGACGCGGCGCAGCGCGCGCAGCGCTGTCATCGTCTTGGCCGAACCGACCGGCCCGATGATCACCTTGACGAACGCCCGCGACATCAGGAACGCGTCGGAGATCGGCCCCGGCGAATTGAGCGTGCGGACTTCCATTTCCGGCATCTGCGCGGGCGCGTTCATCGTGCCACCTCGCCGTCATCGCCGACATCGCCATCGGCCGCGACGCCGATCACGCCGTCGATCGCCGCCGACGTCGCGCGCTTCATCTCGCCGATTTCCTCGCGCACCATGATTCCGCGGATCGTCGCGTCGATCTGGACCGGTTTCTTGCCGTGGAAATAGGGCATCATCGTCTCGGCGCAGCGGATCCGCATCGCCCGCGCGTCGGCATAGGACATGCGTCGCTTGGCCGGATCGATCGCCATCGACCGCTCGACCATCGCCTCTTCGCTGTCGCCGATGATCTTCATCATCGCGACTGCCGGGTCCGGCCCGAACTGTGCCAGGTATCGGACCGTGTCGTCGGTGCGCCGGTTGCGCGCGCCCTTCGGACGGCCTTTGCGCGTCTCGCGGGCATGGCGCATCACCGCCAGCGGCTTGGCATCGCGCCCCAGCGCGTCCTGCGCGTCGGCCAGTTCCTCGGCCGACAGCGGCTCGAGCAGGTCGCGCTGCGCTTCCGCCTCGCTCGCCGCGGCCTCGTCGACGAGCTGCTTCACCTCGCTCGCCGCGGCGTCCATCGGCGCCTTGCCGCCGACCCGATTATCCCCGGTTGACATATCGCCCCCCGACGCTAGCGTTGGCGATTCGACGCGGAATTCCCGCACCCCCTGCCCCAGCCATGACCGCGCGATCGGCGCGCGTAATCGGGAAACCCCCGCTCCCCGACCCGATGGTCGGGCCTAGGTTTTGGCACGCGTTCGAAACACCGGCATGTTCGCCTGAAATGGGGCTGGGTCGGCGATCGCGCCGACTGCCGGCGACATCGATCCAAATCCGGTGAAGCTCGTGCGCCAGCATGCTAGAGGATCGGCGCCCGCGAAATGGGGGAGCCGGGGGGTGCCCTGGCGTGCTGCAGACCCCCCCCATCGTGCCCAGGCCAGCCATCGATCGCCGCGCGACGGCGCGCCTCGCAAGCCTGACAGGCAGACGACAGATCGGCTGTAACGACGCGATTCCGCACGTCTGCGCCGATCCTTCCAACACGATCCTTCCAACATGCCGATGCGGCGACGACACAAACGGCGGATTTCCGCCATTCCTGCCACCTGCCCGACCTGGACGATTCGCGCCGAGCTCGAGCACGCCAGGCGCAGGCCGATCGAGCAGCTGCGCGCCGATCTCCCGGCCGCGGGCCGACGCGAAAACGCCAAAACTTTTCCCCGCCCTCGCCTGTGCCGGGGTGCTGATCGGCCGATATCGACCATCCGACGACGCCAGAGCCGCGTTTCCACCGGCCAAAATAATCGAAATCGGCAGGAAACCGCCATCGGCAAGGCATGCGGTGCCATCGGTTCTAGGCGAGAACCGCTCTAGAACCTCTACAGAACCACTAACCTTCTGATATATAGAGATTAGTGTTAGTGGTTCTGTGGTTCTGTGATTTAACGACCCCCTACATGTGCGCGTGTGCGCACATACGCGCGCGCACACATCACGCGAGGCGCAGACCGAGAACCGCGAGAACCGCGACGAAACACTAACGATTTCAGAGACTTGGTAGTTCTGGCGCGGTTCTGTTGCGGTTCCGACTAGAACCACCAACCCGAACCCTGATCGCGCCGAAAGCTGGCTGTCATTCTTTTTGGCATCCAAACGGGTCGGGGTCAAAGACAAAAAAGAAAAGGCGCGAATCGGCCACTGGGCGGATCTCCCATCGGGTCGGGGAGAGGATGCGGAGCGACCGCGCACCGCGTCGGCTCCGCCGCCGCTGCGGTCGCAGATTTTATGGATTGACATGGCGCAATCCTGCCGCGTTCCGGCCATGCTGCACCCGCTCACATCGTGTCTCCCGACAGCTGCTCGAGGAGCCATGCCTCGCGCGCTTCGGGTCTACTCGCCTCGGGCAGCTCGCTCTCGTCGAGCACCTCCGACAGCGGCACCAGGACTGCCGTCAGAGACGCGCGGCCGAACTTGACCTTCGCCCCGTCGATCGATCCCGGCGTGCGCTCGAGCGACTGGCGCCAGACGCCGTTCTGCCACGTCCTACCCTCGAACAGCTTGGCGAGTGCCTGGTGCTGCCCTGCGACCGCCAGGAAGATAGGACGGTTGGTCTCGAACGATGACGTGCCCCACCGCGCCGCCTTGGTCACCTTGTCGGCGCGGTCGCGCTCTTCGGGATGATAGACCGCGTTGACCAGCTTCAGCCCGTATTGCTGCAGCCGCTCGCCCGCGCGATCGGCGGTACCCGGCTGCTCGCCCGGCACGCCGGCGTCGAACAGCGGATCGGTCTTCGATGCCACCGCGTCGCCGATCCACGTCGACAGCTGGACGCGCTCGTCGCCGCCACGCGCCTGGACCTGCGCCGTCGTCAGGTGGATCATGCACGCGGTGTGGTCGGGGGTCGCTTCGCTGATCTCGGCCATGCGCTCGGGCGCACAACGGTCGACCCAAGCGATCACCAGCTCGTCGTGCGGCAGTTCGCCGGCCGACAGCGACACGTCGTTGAGCAGGACGTGCGCGCACGCCAGCAACGTTCCGAACTGGTCGCACGCGCGGTTGTCGTGCCCCTTGGCCGCCAGCGCGACGTGATAGGCGCGCTTGACCGCGTCGAGCACCGGCCAGGCATCGATCATCCGGCGCAGCAATGCGCGCCCCATCTGCGGCAGGTGATGGCTGGCGAGGTCGGGAGCCACCGCGCCGGGCGCGAACGGGCGCAGCTCGAGGATCCCCATCCGGCTGCGATCCTGCGGCTCGAGCGGGGGAATGTTGATGCTGCTGAACCAGAAACAGCTCTGCAGCGTGAACTCGGCCGCCTTGTGGTCCTGCCCGCCGCGATGGATCGTGTCGCCGCTCGACGCGATCCGCGCGAGCTCGATCACTTCCTTCACGCGCCGGTTGTCCGCGCTCGCCTCGATCTCGTCGAACAGGACGGGCACCGTCGAATTCATCAGGCTCTGGCGGATCGCCGCGGCGCTGGCGTTGCCGGTGCGGAACATGCCGTCGCCGAGCAGCTGGTGCAGCACGCCGTTCTTGCCGTTCAGCGTGCTCTTGCCCGTCCCCTTGCCGCCGGTCACCCACAGGTTC
>CAZHWG010000040.1:0-10074 GCA_964535925.1 uncultured Sphingorhabdus sp. | reverse complement strand
GATGTTGTTCAGACGCGGGAACGCCATGTCCGGCGCGCCGATCATGATCGGCACGAACCAGTTGCCAAAGCCGCCGATCATCGCCGGCATGACCATGAAGAACACCATGATCAGACCATGCGCGGTGATCAGGACGTTCCACAGGTGCTTGGCCTGGGTCAGCGTGCCCTCTTCGCCGAGGAACTGAGACCAGCCGACGAGGTACTGGATGCCCGGCTCGTTGAGCTCGATCCGCATCAGACCCGAAATCGCGCCGCCGATGATACCCGCTGTGATCGCGAAGATCAGGTAGAGCGTGCCGATATCCTTGTGGTTGGTCGACATGAACCAGCGCGCGAAAAAGCCCGGCTTATGGTCGGCGCCAGGATCGTATTCGTGGGCATGCTCGTGCCCGCTCGGAACGGCGTCGGCGGTGATGGTTGTCATTATGGTCTACCCTTATTCGGCGGCAGCGGGCGCAGCCCGGTCGCCGGAGTTGTTCGCATTGTCGTCGCCGACCTCGATCGAGGCAGCCTCGCCCGAAGGCGCGTTTTCAGCCGGAGCGACCGGCTTGGCGGCACCGGGCATCTTGCCACCCTGGCTCGCGACCCAGGCGTTGAACTGTGCCTCGGGCAGGGCCTGGACGGCGATCGGCATATAGCCGTGATCGACTCCGCACAGTTCGCTGCACTGGCCGTAATAGACGCCGGGCTTGTTGATCTTGAAGGTCGTCTCGTTGAGGCGTCCGGGGACCGCGTCCATCTTGGTCCACAAAGCGGGAACCGCGAAGCTGTGGATGACATCGGCGCCGGTGATCAGCAGCTTGATCGTCTTGCCGACGGGGACGACCAAGCGGTTGTCGACGGCCAGCTGGTGCGGCTCGCCCATCTTGTCGGCTTCTTCCTTCGACAGCATCTTAGAGATGATCTCGGGGATCCCGTGATCGGGATATTCATAGCCCCAGTACCACTGGTAGCCGGTGACCTTGATCGTCACCGCATCCTTGGGCGCGGGCTTGTACTGCTGCGCGAGCAGCGACAGCGACGGCCAGGCGATCGCCAGCAGGATGAGGACCGGGACCAGCGTCCAGACGATTTCGATGAAGGTGTTGTGCGACGTTTTCGACGGCGTCGGGTTGGCCGCCGCGCGATAGCGGAACATGACCCACAGCAGCAGGCCGAGCACGAACAGCGAAATGATGACCATCAGCGGCAGCAGGATGCTGTCGGCCATCCAATAGGCATAGGCGCCCGTATCGGTGGCCTGCGGCTGGTAGTCGATCCCGCCCGGGGTCGGCTGGCCGATCCCGTCGACCGGCTTTAACCGGAACGGATCGTTGGCGTAGTCGGGCGCCACGTCGGCGCCGGGCGCGTTGGCCTGCGCCGCATCGGACGCGGTCGCGGCGGGTGAGACCGTCGTTTCGGGCGCACCGCCGGCGGTGGCGGGAAGCGGCGCGGTAACCGCACCCAAGGCAGCGGTGGCGGGCATCGCGGCAGCCGCCAGGCTCAATAAAATCGATGTGAGAATCTTCATGGGATTGGCTGTCACCCTGTTCTTCGGTTCACTGTGGAGGGCGTCGCTGGGGCAGGTTCATGCTCTCGCACGAGGCCTGCCGCTATGCCCTTCCCCCACGGCGGTTGCCGCCCTATAGACCCGGTTGCCGCTGGCCTCAAGCGCCAGACGTCAAGAATCTTTGGCTATTTTCGATGGAGGCCCTGGCTGCATGACCGACGAGGAAGTGCTTGGCGAATTTCGGGCATCGGGCGCCCTGCTCGAGGGCCATTTCCTGCTCTCTTCGGGCCGCCACAGCGCACGTTACCTGCAATGCGCCCGCGTCCTGATGAACCCCGCCCGGGCGGCGCGGCTGACCGACGCGCTCGCCGCCAGCCTACCCAGCGACCTGCGCGACGCGCTCGATGCGGTCGTCTCACCGGCGATGGGCGGGGTGATCGCCGGGCATGAAATGGGCCGCGCGCTCGGGCTCGACGCGATGTTCCTCGAACGCCCGACGGGCACTTTCGAACTGCGCCGCGGCTTCGCGCTCGAGCCCGGCGCCAAGGTGCTGATGATGGAAGACGTCGTCACCACGGGCAAATCGTCGCTCGAGGCCATCGCAGCGATTCGCGCGGCGGGCGGCGAGGTCATCGCCGCCGCCGCCATCGTCGATCGGTCGGGCGGCGAGGCCGATCTCGGCGTCCCCTTTTTCCCGCTCGTCCGCCTATCGGTGCCGAGCTATGCCGATGATGAGGTGCCGGCAGAGCTTGCCGCGATCCCCGTCACCAAGCCCGGCAGCCGCGCCTGATGAGCACCGCACCATGAGAATCGCCCGATGAGCATCGAAGGCCCGCACAAGCTGCGTCTCGGCGTCAACATCGACCACGTCGCGACGATCCGCAACGCGCGCGGCGGCGACCATCCCGATCCGGTCAAGGCCGCGCTGCTCGCCGCCGAATGCGGTGCCGACGGCATCACCGCGCACCTGCGCGAGGATCGCCGTCACATTCGCGACGATGATATCGCGCAGCTGATCGACACGCTCGAGATCCCGCTCAACCTCGAGATGGCGGCGACCGAAGAGATGCTCGCGATCGCCCTGCGCCATAAACCGCACGCGGTCTGCCTGGTCCCCGAAAAGCGCGAGGAACGGACCACCGAAGGCGGACTCGACGCCGCCGGCCAGCACGTCCAGCTCGCGCCCTATGTCGCACGTCTCGCCGATGCGGGCATCCGCGTCAGCCTGTTCATCGAGCCCGCCTCGGCACAGCTCGACGCGGCGCTCAGGCTGGGCGTGCCCGTCGTTGAATTCCATACCGGCCGCTATGCGCACGTCACCGGCGAAGCGCGTACCGAAGAGCTCAAGCGAATCGCCGACATGGCCGCGCTGGCGACCAAGAACGGCATCGAACCGCACGCCGGCCACGGCCTGACCTATGACAACGTCATCCCCGTCGCCGCGATCCCGCAGCTCGCCGAGCTCAACATCGGCCATTTCCTGATCGGCGAGGCGATCTTCGCCGGCCTGACCGAGGCGATCCTCGAAATGCGCCGGCTGATGGACGAAGCGCGATGAGGGCTATCTGTCTGGCTTCGCCTGCGGCGAACTTCCGCCAGGACGTTTCTGGCGGACAAACTCCATGATCGTCGGTCTCGGCTCCGACCTGTGCAACGTGGAGCGGATCCAGGCATCGCTCGACCGCTTCGGTGCGCGGTTCGAGAACCGCGTCTTTACCGAGGTCGAACGCGCCAAGGCGGCGCGGCGCCCGTTCACCGCGGCGGGCACTTATGCCAAGCGCTTCGCCGCCAAGGAGGCGTTTTCCAAGGCGGTCGGCACGGGGTTTCGCCGCGGCGTGTTCATGAAGGACATCGGCGTCGTCAACGCACCCTCTGGCGCGCCGACGCTCGCGCTCGAAGGCGGGGCGAAACAGGCCTTGGAGCGAATGATTCCCGACGGTATGACCGCGCACATCCACCTCACCCTGACCGACGACCATCCCTGGGCCCAGGCGCTGGTCGTCATCGAAGCCTTACCGACGGACCCCCAATCGCATGACTGACAGCACCCAGATCGAGACCGACGGCAAGACCAACTGGTGGCGCGAACTGCGCAGCATATTGATCATCATCCTGATCGTGCTCGGCATCCACAGCTTCATCGCCAAGCCGTTCTACATCCCGTCGGGATCGATGATGCCCAACCTGCTCGTCGGCGACCGGCTGCTGGTGACCAAATATCCCTATGGCTATTCCTATGCCTCGGCGAGCTTCCACCTGCTGCCACCGTTCAAGGGACGGATCTTTTCGCACCTGCCAGAGCGCGGCGACATCGTCGTCGTCGAACGGCGCAGCGACCGCGCCGACCTCATCAAGCGCGTTATCGGCCTGCCCGGCGACACGATCGAGGTGCGCGACAGCACGCTGATCATCAACGGCGTTCCGGTCAAACGCGAGCAGCAGCCCAATCTCAGCCTGGCGATCGACGCCAACAATCCGTGCCTTGAAAGCACCTATCCCGGCGCTCGCGTCACCCATGGCGACGGCAGCGTCAGCTGCGACCTGCCGATCATCCGCGAAACCCTGCCCAATGGCGTCAGCTTCGACACGATCGATTTCGAGCGCGACAGCTATGCCGACAATTTCGGCCCCGTCACCGTTCCCGCCGATCACGTCTTCCTGATGGGCGACAACCGCGACCGCAGCGCCGACAGCCGTTTTCCCGGCCCGCTCGGCCTCGACGGGCCGGTTCCGTTCGAGAATATCAGCGGCCGCGCCGAATTCGTCACCTTCTCGCTCGACGGCAGTTCGCAGACGTTCAACCCGGTCAGCTGGTTCTCGGCGATGCGCGACGGTCGCGCGGGGCTATCGCTCCGCGCAAAGCAAGCTAAGCTGGCACCGCCAGGCAAATAGCCAAACCAGACAAGGGACATAAGATGGCCGAGAGCGGAACCGACGACAGGCGCGAACAGCCCGGCCCGACCGAAATGCGCGATCCGCTCATCCGGCGCGAGGTGCAAAAGGCCGCAGTGTGGATCGGCCTTGCGGTGCTCGTCGTGATGGCCTGGTATCTCGTCCAGCCGATCCTCCTGATCCTGATGGCGATCGTTTTGGCCGCGATGCTCGACGGCGGCGCGCGCCTGCTCGGGCGGATCGCTCCGATCGGTCGCGGCTGGCGGCTCACGATCGTCATCCTCGGCGTCCTCGCCTTTCTCGTCTGGGTCTCGATCCTGACGGGTGCCCAGCTTGCCGCCCAAGCCGGCGAACTCCAGGCGACGTTGATGAAACAGGTCAACGCGCTGGGCGCATGGGCCGAAGCACGCGGTCTCACCACCGGACTCGAAGTCGCCGATCTCCGCGACCAGGTGATGGGATCGATCGGCAAGGTCACCTCGGCGGTCGGCACGTTCGTCGGCGGGCTGACCAGCATGGTGATGGTATTCGTTCTCGCCATCTTCATCGCGATCGACCCGCGCCTCTACGAGCGCGGCGTCGCGTGGATGCTGCCGATGCGCGAGCGCGACCATTTCTACGGCACGATGGACCGGATGGGCTACAACCTGCGCCGACTGATGGCGGGTCGCCTGCTCGGCATGGCGGTCGAGGGCGTCGGCACCTGGATCCTGCTCGCGCTCGGCGGCGTACCGATGGCGGCATTGCTGGGAGTCCTCACCGGGCTGCTCGCCTTCATTCCCAATATCGGCGCGATCGTGTCGGGGCTGCTGATCGTCCTCGTCGGCTTTTCCGCCGGCACCGACACCGGGCTCTACGCGATCGGCGTCTATCTCGCGGTGCAGATGATCGATGGCTATGTCATCGTCCCGATGGTCGCCAAGCGTGCGGTCGATCTCGCCCCCGCGCTGGTGCTCGGCGCGCAGATCCTGTTCGGCACCTTGTTCGGCATTATCGGCCTGCTCCTCGCCGATCCGATCGTCGCAATGATCAAGGTCGCGCTCGAACGTGAATCGGAACGCGGCAGCAAATCGGACCGCAGCGCCAAGCGCGCCGCCAGCGGTCAGCGCAACCTCGCCGCCGGACGGATCGCCAAGCGCGCGGGCTAGGCGGGACTTACTGGCCCGGCTGTGGCGGCCCCGCGCCGTCCGGTGCGCCGCCCTGCTGCTGCATCTGCTGCTGCATCATCTGCATCTGCTGCTGGAGCGCCTCGATCTCGGCGCGCGTCTTGAACTCGAGCAGGTCGACCTCGAAGACGAGGTCGCTGTTGGCCGGGATGACGACTTCGCCGGTCTGGGGATTGCGCTTTTCGTCGGCGCCATAACCCAGCTTGGCAGGAATCTCGATGCGGTACCTGCCGCCGGCCTGCATCTGCGTGGCACCCTTGGCAAAGCCCGGGATCATCTGCTGCAGGTCGAACGGCGCCTGCTGGCCGCTGTCGAATTCGGTGCCGTTGGCGAGCATGCCCTTGTAATTGACCAGCACGACATCGTCTTCGGTCGGCGACGGGCCCGTGCCCGGCTTGATCGTCTCGACCGAAACGCCCTGATAGGCCTGCGCGGTCCACAAGGCGCCGCCGATCGCCAGCGCGACGAGCAGCGCGAGGCCGATCCACAAGGTCCACAGCGAGGATGATTTGACGGGGCGCAACGGGACGGCGGTGATCGACACTGGGATTTCCTTCGGCAAGAACTCTAGCGCGCGCTCCTAACCCGAGCCACGCGCGCGAGCAAAGAAAAAGGCGCCGGACCGAAGTCCGACGCCCTTTTGGTGATTCGCCAAAGTGAATCTGCGGTCGTGCGGGGCTTAGCTGCCGTCGCGTTCCATGCGCTTGCGATCCATCTTGCGCGCGCGGCGAACCGCGGCGGCCTTTTCGCGGGCGCGCTTTTCGCTCGGCTTCTCATAGTGCCGGCGCAGCTTCATTTCGCGATACACGCCTTCACGCTGCAGCTTCTTCTTGAGCGCGCGCAAGGCTTGGTCGACATTGTTATCGCGAACGATGATCTGCATAAATTCCCGTCACTCCAATCACTGCGAATTCGGTCGCCGCAAGGGCGTTTGGCCGAATCGATAAACTCTCGATAGCACGAATGGCTCGCAGATTATAGCGCGAGCCAAGGCTTCGTCGCAAAGACATGTTTGCGCCGTCCGCCGCGCTCCTAGCAATGCCCCCCCGCCGCATCAAGCGAAAAACGCATGGATCGGCATCCCCTGGCTGCCTCCGGCGCACCTGAACGGGGGCGGCGCCGAGAAGCTGGGACCGTATTTGTAAAATTCCGTCGGTTTACCTATCACGTTATTCTCGCGTCGTATGATCGACCGGGTACCGGCGGTTTTATCGGACGCCGTCGAACGGGGGGAAAATAATGAAAATTCGCAAATTGACGATGGCCGCGCTCGCTTCGGCGGCGATGATCGCGGGCGCAACGCCGGCGCATGCCGGAACCGACGCCTATCTCGGGGAAATCTTGCTCGTCGGATTCACATACTGTCCGAGGGGGACGATCGAAGCCAACGGCCAGCTCTTGCCGATCAGCCAATATAGCGCGCTGTTCTCGCTCTACGGCACGACCTATGGCGGCGATGGCCGGACCGCCTTCGCGCTACCCGACCTGCGCGGACGGGTACCGATGCATCTCGGCAAGGGCCCGCGGGTGAGCGACGATCGGCAGGACCAGTCCGGCGGCGTCGAGACCGGCGGCAACCAGGGGCAGAGCAAGGTGCCGCCCTATCTCGTGATGCGCTATTGCGTCGTCACCCAGGGCATATACCCGCCGCGCAACTGATTACCGCCCCGCGACACGAACGAACCGGGCCGGGGATCGCTCCCCGGCCCGTTGGCCGATGATCGATCGCGTGCGTCCAAACGCTCGGCGAGACGCCCCGCCGATGCCTATCGTTCCATACTTGCCATCGCATCCTCTCGCCGGATGCGCTAGATAGGTGCACAGACCGATCGGAGAGACATCATGGCCACCGCCCCCGCAATCGACCGCGCCGATACCCGCCCCAACATGTCCGAAGCCGAATGGAAGGCGCGCCAGGAACTCGCCGCCTGCTATCGCATCTTCGACCATCTCGGCTGGACCGAGAGCATCTACAACCACATCACGGTCAAGCTGCCCGACGAGCCCGGCGCGTTCCTGATCAACCCGTTCGGCCTGCTGTTTTCCGAAGTCACCGCTTCGAACCTCGTCAAGATCGATATCGACGGCAACGTCCTCGACGGCAGCGATTACCCGGTCAACCGCGCGGGTTTCGTCCAGCACGCGGTGTTCCATCGCAACCTGCCCGACGCGCACGCGATCATCCATACGCACACCACCGCGACGATGGCGGTCTGCGCGACCGAGGCGGGGCTGTTGCCGACCAATTTCTACGCGTGCAACTTCATCGGCCGGATCGCCTATCACGATTTCGAAGGCGTCACCGTACGCGACGAGGAAGGCGAGCGATTGCTCAAGAACCTCGGCGACAAGCGCATCCTGATGCTGCGCAACCACGGTCCCGTCGTCATGGGCATGACGCTGCCGATCGCCTTCGTCCAGTACTGGGCGCTCCAGCGCGCCTGCGAGATCCAGCTCGCGACGCTGTCGATGGGCGAGCCGATCCATGTCAGCCAGGAGGTCATCGACGTCCACCAGCGCGACATCTTCATGGCGCAGGCGAGCGCCGAACCCGGCCGCGCCGATTTCGACGCCTGGGTCCGCCGGATCGACAAGATCGACCCGAGCTGGCGCGACTGACGCGATGACCGCACTTACCGTCAACGACCGGCCGGTCGAATATCGCATGGACCCGGCGACGCCGCTGCTGTGGGCCTTGCGCGATGCGTCGAACTTGACGGGGACCAAATATGGCTGCGGCACCGGCGATTGCGGCGCATGCACCGTCATGATCGACGGCGAGGCTATCCGCAGCTGCCAGGTCAGCCTGGCCGACGTCGAGGGACGTTTCGTCACCACGATCGAGGCGCTGAGCAGGGATCGCAGCCATCCGGTGCAGCAGGCGTTTGCCGAGAAACAGGTGCCGCAATGCGGTTTCTGCACGCCCGGCATGATCATGGCGATCGCGGTCCTGCTCAAGAAGAATCCCGATCCGACGCGCGGCGACATCGATCGCGAGATCACCAACCTGTGCCGCTGCGGCTGCTATCCGCGAGTTTACGAGGCGGTCGAGCTTGCCGCGCGCGTCGCCCGCGGCGAGGAACGCATCGCCGCCGCGCCGCCGCCGGGCATCTCACCCGAGGATGCCGCCCGCGCGGTGCCCGCGCTGACCCCCGAGCGTTGAGCACGCGGACTCCCGACCGGCGATCCAGTTCACCGCGAGTCCATCTACGCCCGCTTAACCATGACGATACTGGACACTGTGTCCGCCCGGGAAGCGCAAACACAGGAGGCCTTGATGGCATATAGATTGTTCGGCGGTCTGCTTGCAGCCGCAACCATGCTGACCCCGCTCGTCCCCGCTTATGCGGCAAGCGATACCGGGATCGGCGCTCAGATCAGCAACCGCATCGTCGTCGCCCAGCGCGACGACCGACGCGGCCCGCGCGGCGATCGTTCGACGCGGACCGCGCAGCGCGGCGACCGCTCGGAGCGATCCACCAAGCGCGGCGAGCGATCGCGCGGCGAAGCTCGGCAACAAGCGACGCGGGCTCCACGAGCCGAAGCGCGCCGCGAAGCCCGCAGCGAGCGACGCGACGATCGCCAAACGCGCCGCGGCCAGCGGAGTACTATCCAGGCGCGCGTGGCGACGAACGAATATCGTCGCGGCGATCGCCAGGATCGACGCCGCGCCTATCGCCAGGACCGGCGCGAGGACACACGCAGCACGACGCGCGATCGTTCGGGTGCGACCGCGGTCAATCGCTATCGCGACCAGCGCCGCGCCACCGCCGCACGCACCGAACAGCACCGTTATGACAGGCGCGACGACCGGCGCAGCTGGAGCCGCGACTGGCGCCGCGACCACCGCTACGACTATCGCAACTACCGCAAGCACCACCGCAACACCTATCGCCTCGGTCGCTATCGCGCTCCCTATCGCGATTATCGCTATCGCCGGCTCAACATCGGCTTCTCGATCGGCTCGCTGTTCTACGGCAACCGCTACTGGATAAACGATCCGTGGCAGTACCGCCTGCCGCCGACCTATTACCCCTATCGCTGGGTGCGCTATTATGACGACGCGCTGCTCGTCGATACGCGCCGCGGCCGCGTCGTCGACGTGATCTACGGGGTCTTCTGGTAAGCCGTCTGCCAGCGACAGGTACCGGGCCGGGAGGGAGACCTTCCGGCCCGTTTTCGTTTCGCGGCTTGCATCGCCCCGGTGCCGGTCGCAAGTTCGACGCGATCACGAACAGGGGACGAGTCGCATGAGATTGAGTAAGCTTCTGGCGCATGGCTGCGCCGCACTGAGCCTTGCGCTCGCCGCGCCGGCATTCGCCGACACCACCGTCATCCACGCCGGCCATATCGTCCGCGACGCGGGTGCATCGTATGACGGCCCCGCGACGATCACCGTGACCGACGGCAGGATCGTCAGCATCGCGGACGGCATCCAGCCCGCTCCGGCGGGCGCGAAGACGATCGATCTCGGCGACAAGACGGTGCTGCCCGGGTTGATCGACCTTCACGTCCACCTCACCGG
>CAZHWG010000039.1:0-10105 GCA_964535925.1 uncultured Sphingorhabdus sp. | reverse complement strand
CGGGGCGCGCCAGGCACATGAGGCCGAGCAGCGGGTGCGGCGGGATCGGGAAGAAACTCGATTCGACGAAGCTGATCAGTGCCAGCCACCAGATCGCATGGCGATGGTTGGCCTTTTCGAGCGTCCAGTTGTACATGCGGCGCAGGAAGCTGGGCGGGTTGTGCGTGATGAAGGGCGCTTCGGTCATCGCGCGGGATTAGAGGGCACGCATCGCGCGCGCAATCTCTAGAAACGGGTTGCAAAAGAAAACCTGCGCTCTAGCCTGACACGGCTGTCGGGGAGCATTGCCATGATCGTATACGGTTCGAGTTTTTCGCCTTTCGTGCGCAAGCTGCTGGCCTATTGCGAGGAGCGGGGGATTGCGTTCGAGCTCAAGACGGTCGGCATCGGCGATCCCGATCCGGGCTATGCCGCGGCGAGCCCGCTCAAGAAGATGCCGGCGATCAACGACGACGGCTTCATGCTCGCCGATTCGAGCGCGATCATCCATTATCTCGAGGCCAGGGACGGCGCCGCGCTGATCCCCACCGAGGCGCGCGCGCGCGGCCGAACGATCTGGTTCGAGGAGTTCGCCGACACGGTGATGGGCGCATGCGTCGGGGCGATGTTCTTCAACCGCGTCGTCGCGCCCAAATTCCTCGGCCGCGCGGGTGACACCGCCGCCGCCGATGCCGCCGAGGCCGAGCAATGGCCCAAGATCTGCGATTATTTGCAAGGCGAGCTCGCCGACGGGCGCGAATTCCTCGTCGGCGACGCCCTCACGCTCGCCGACCTCGCGGTGGCATCGAGCCTCCACAACATGGACCATGCCGGCGCCAAATGGTGCGACGGCCACGACGCGGTGAAGGCCTATTTCGAGCGGATCAAGGCACGCCCCAGCTTCGCCAAATGGACCGCGAAGGAATATGCGATCCTGGCGGGCTAGCGCCGCGCGCGGCCACGCCACCCAAGCCTCGCCACCGAAGTCCCTCGAGCGAAGCCCCTGCCGCGGCGGCCTAGCGGTCGGCGAGGGCGAGCGCGGGCGGCAGCGCCGGCGGGCGGTGGACGATGCCGAAGGGCAGCCGCCCCCAGACCCGCTCGTGGACGAAATAGAGCAGCATCTTGGTAAAGATCTCGAGCCCGCCGATCGACAGCGCGGTGGCGATGTTGCCGGTGTAGAACCAGGCGAGCAGGACCGTGTCGAGCGAGGCGATCGTCCGCCACGAGACGGTCTTGGCGCTGGTGCGCGCCATGCCGGCGCGGCGGCGACCCGCGGGCCCGACCGACCGGCCCCAGCGCACCGCCGCCCAGCCGCGCTCGTGGAGGTAATAGAACACCATCTTGGTCGCGACTTCGGTCAGCGCGATATAGCTCGCGGTCTCGAGCGCGTCGCCCTCGCTCACCGCGAGGCCGAGCAGCGGCCCGAGATAGGTGATGAGCAGCCACGACAGGACGAGCGTGTCGAGCGTGCCGACGGTCCGCCACGAAATCGCCTTGGCGACCGAGCGCCACCACTTGATGCGCGGCGGGTTGGGCGGATCGAGCCTGGGCGTCTCGGGTCCGAAAACGGGTATTTCAGGGGCTTCGCGCATAGGGGGTTGTGGCGGTTTGCAGCGCGCGTGTCGAGGTAATTGGCGGTGAGCGGCTCCGGGCGGACCCATTTCGCCCTCCCGCTAGAGCGCCGGGCGCTCGCGGTAGAAGTCGATCTGCATCTGCATGGGGCCGGCGAGTTCGACGTGGTGCGGCTGGTCGGGGGCGAGCAGGGCGGGGGTGCCGGGGGTGAGGGTCAGGCGATCGCCGCTGTCGTCATAGACCATCACGAGGCTGCCCGAAATGACGCGCACGACGCCCCAGGTGGTCGCCCTGGTGCGGTGTTCGCTGCGCAGGCTGGCGGGCAGGTCGGTCTCGTCGAACACCGGCGAGCAGCCATAGGGCGCGGGCGCGTGGATGGAATCGACGCTCGCCGATCGTTCGGGCGCAGCCACGTCAGAAGCCGATGCTGGCGCGCATCACGACGATGGCGATCGCGAAGGCGGCGAACAATACGGGGACGGTGAGCACCTGCGCGGCGACGCTGGCGGTGCCCATCGGGCCGGTATAGGTTTCGAGGACCGGCTCGCCATGTTCGAAGCCCTGCCGCCCGCGCTTGCCGATACCCTGCAGCACCCTGGCGGTGCCGAAGAACATCAGCGTGTAGAGGACGCTGACGACGATCGCGAAGACGGTGTCGCCGTCGTGCGCGGTGGCGAGCGCGAGCGCGCCGAAGAAGGTGGCGTAGGCGCCGAACAGCGTCGCCCAGAGCCAGCCGGGCAGGCCGAAGCTGCTGCTTTCGGACAGGCGCGGGGCGGGCGCGACGGCCGCGGCGAAATCGGCGGGCGGGGCGCAGTCGACCTCGCCATGGTCGCGGGTCAGCGCGGCGATATCGTGTTCGTAGAGCATGTCAGAAGTCCTCCAGGCCTTGGGCGGCGGCAAGTCCGCCGCGGTTGATGACGATGGCGTTGAGCAGGCTGGTCGCGATCATCCGGGCGCGCTCCTCGACATGCGGGGCGGCGGCGGGATCGCGCGCGAGATCGGCGAGCGTGGCGCGGAACAGGGCGAGCCAGCGCTCGAAATGCGCCCGCTCGAGGCCGGGGATGGCGAGGTGTTTCTGCATCGGGCTGCCCGAATAGCTGCCGCTGTTGTGCAGCACCGAGCTCCAGAACGCCTTCATCCGCGCGAGATGCGTCGGCCAGTCGGCGATCCGGTCGGCGAAGATCGGGCCGAGCA
Source organism: uncultured Sphingorhabdus sp. (assembly GCA_964535925.1). Classification (GTDB taxonomy): domain Bacteria; phylum Pseudomonadota; class Alphaproteobacteria; order Sphingomonadales; family Sphingomonadaceae; genus Flavisphingopyxis. The sequence continues at coordinate 7,360 of CAZHWG010000039.1, read as the reverse complement.
GCGCGTCGTCGCGGACGGCGGCGTAGAAGCGATCGACGAGGTCGGAGATGAAGGCCGCGTCGATGCCGATCGCGTGCGCCGCCTCGCGCTTGGCGGCGCGCGCGGCGAGCGCGTGGCGATGTGCCTGGGTCGGCGCGGGGCCGGGGGACGGGAGGTTGGCGGGCATGGGGGCGACTCGTTAAGTGGTATAATGGATACCTAATTAAGCCGCGCTGGCGTTAATAGCAATATATGATATGCATGTTTTATGCGACTGAGCCTCCACACCGATTATGCGCTGCGCGTGCTGATGTTCCTGGCGGTCGAGGAGCGGCAGGCGTCGGTCGACGAGATCGCGCGCGCCTACGGGATTTCGCACAACCACCTCGTCAAGGTGGCGCGGCGGCTGGGCGAGCTGGGGCTGGTCGAGGCGCGGCGCGGGCGCGGCGGGGGGATCTCGCTGGCGCAGGACCCGGCAAGCATCAACGTCGGCGCGCTGGTGCGTGAGATGGAGAGCCTGGGCGGCTTCGTCGAATGTTTCGACGCGGGCGAGAACGGCTGTCCGGTCGCCGGGGTGTGCGGCCTGCAGGGGGCGTTGTCGCGCGCGCTCGGCGATTTCCTCAAGCGGCTCGACAACTATGTGCTGGCCGACCTGGTGCCGCGCAAGGACGCCTTCAGGCGGCGGCTCGACCTGCCCGGCGCGCTAGTCGAGCAGCCATAGGCCGAGCGCGACGACGAGCGCGCCGACGCTGACCACGGTGGCGATGAGGCGCAGGTCGATGCCGCCGAACTCGCTGACCTGGTGCGTGTCGAGCCGCGAGAGGACGGTCGAGGCGCGGCGCTCGGCGGCCCAGAAGATGAACACGCCGATCACGATGAAGGCGGTCGCGACCGCCTTTGGCACCCAGGTCGGCTCGAGCTTGTCGAACAGGACGTGAAAGCCGACGCCGATGCCGACACAGGCGAGGCCGGTGCGCATCCAGCCGGCGAAGGTGCGCTCGTTGGCGAGGATCGTGCGGTCCTCGGCAAGGTTGGTGCGATCGGCGGCGAGTTCGTCGCCGTTCTTGCCATGGTTGTCCATGGCGGATGGTCTAGCAGGGCGCGCCGGCGCGGCCAAGCGGTGCTCCCGGGCGGCGTCCCGGCCGGCTTAATCCTTGTTATACAGATAAATCCCCGAGCCGGAGGAACCCGGAACGCCGATCACGGTTGGTCGAGAGGTAACAATCCGGGAGACCAACCATGAGTGACAAACGCGATACAGACGCCACGCATATCCTGACCGCCGACCACCGCACGGTCGAGGACCTGTTCGCGAAATACGAGAAGGCCGGCGGCGCCGCGGCCAAGCGCGAGATTGCCGACACAATCTGCAACGAGCTTAAGATCCACGCGATGATCGAGGAAGAAATCTTCTACCCCGCGCTGAAGGGCAAGATCGACGAAGACCTGCTGCGCGAGGCCTATGTCGAGCACGACGGCGCCAAGCTGCTGATCAACGAAATCGCGGCGGGCGGCCCCGACGAGACGTTCTACGATGCCAAGGTGACCGTGCTCAAGGAGCAGATCGAGCATCACGTCAAGGAAGAGGAAAAGGAACACGACAACATGTTCCAGCAGGCGCGCGCGGCGAATGTCGACCTCGACGCGCTGGGCGAGAAGATGCTCGCGCGCAAGGCCGAGCTGCAGAAGCAGGCGGCGAGCGGCGGCCTGCCCCCCGCCGAAATGACGACGATCTGACGGATGGGCAGCGCGATGGACTTCAACCAGCATCGCATCCAGCTGCAGGTCGCCGCCCTGGCCGACGCGATCGGCGCGAGCGACGTGTCGATCGCCACCGCCGAGAGCTGTACCGGCGGGATGCTCAGTTCGGCGATCGTCGCCAACCCGCAAGCGAGCGGTGCGCTCGACCGCGCCTTCGTCGTCTATTCGATCGACGCCAAATGCGAACTGCTCGAACTCGACCGCGCACTCGTCGAGGCGTGCGCGGGCGTGAGCGAGGAGGTCGCGCGCGCAATGGCGGCGCACGCGCTGGCACGCAGCCGTGCCGACATCGCGGTGTCGATCACCGGCTTCGCCGGACCCCGCGAGGCAGACGAGGAGGTCGGGCTGGTCCACCTCGCGCTGGCGCGGCGGGGCGCAAGCGGGGAGGTGAGGCAATTGGCGCATCGGCACTGCTCGTTCGGCGACATCGGTCGCGATGCCGTCAACCGCCGTGCGGTGGCCACCGCGCTCGAAATGCTGACGGGCGCGATCGAGATGGACCGCGCCAACGCTCCGCCGCGCGAACCGCGCGCCACGCCCGCCCAACGACCGGGTTCGGGAGCAGAAGTGCCGCAGTAACGGCGCGAATCCGGGCGCAGGTTCGAAGCACCAATCAACCTATCTGGTAAAAACAGCTTGACATCGTCACGCTGTTTCGGTACACAAGAGGAACATCGGGAAAGTGCGAGTCGCCGGGGGCGGTGAACGGGCCGGGCGGCAACGTCCGGCCCGTTCGCGTTTGACCGGCTGCGGTGGCGGCGCGAGCGAGCGAGGGAGCGGGCGGGGGCCTATGGACAACGAGACGAGCGGGACGGACGGAGCGGGCGCGACGGGCGCCGGGGAGCGAACGATCGAGGCCAATCGCGGGCGCCTGCTGCAGGACAGGAAGGCCAAGAAGAACGGCCTCACCAAGGCGCGGCGCGAGGCGTTCCTCAGGGAGCTGGCGGCGACGTGCAACGTGTCGCGCGCGATCGCGGCGTCGGGCAAGGCGGGGTCGAGCATCTATCGCAAGCGCCGGCGCGACCCCGAATTCGCCGCGCAATGGCAGGCGGCGCTCGAGGTCGGCTATGCCCGGCTCGAGGCGGCGCTGGTCCGCCGCGCGCTCGAGGTGGTCGACGGATTCGAGGTGATCGAGGACGAGCAGCCGGTCGAGAAGATGACGGTCGCGCAGGCGATCGACGTGATGGACAAGCACCGCCGCAGCGTCGCGGGCGGCGCGGCCAAGAGCGTCCGGCCGCAGGCGCGCCATGTCGCGACCGAGGAGGAAACCGATCGCGCGATCCTGAAACGCATCGCGATCCTCAAGCGGCAACGCGAGGGGACAAGCGGGCCGGGCGCGGCGGGCGGTTCGGGCGGATCGGGCGGGGCGTGAGCAAGAAGGGCAAGCGCGGCAAGATCGACGAGGAGGAGGCACCGTGGGAGCCGCTGGCGGCGATCAACGCGCTCGTTGCGCTCGACCCGGCCGACCAGGCGCGCGTCCTTGACGAGCTGACGAGCCATCAGAAGGCCGAGCTCGAGACGCGCTGGTACGGGTTCGAACATAACGGGCAGCGCGAGCCGCCGGGGCGCTGGCGCGTCTGGCTGATCCGGGCGGGGCGCGGCTTCGGCAAGACGCGCGCGGGCGCCGAATGGCTCAGCGAACAGGCGCGGCGCATGCCCAAGGGGCGCTTCGCGCTGGTCGGGGCGAACACCGACGATGCGCGGCGCGTGATGATCGAGGGGCCAAGCGGGCTGATCGCGGCGACGACGCGTGGGACAATCTGATGCTCGGCCTGAGGCTGGGCGAATGGCCGCGGACGATCGTCACGACGACGCCGCGGCCGATCGCGCTGATGCGGCGGATCATGGCGCTGCCCGACTGCGTCGAGACGACCGGGCGGCGAGCTGGGCGCATTGCAGGAGGGCGGCGACGCGTTTCGCGCCCTCGCCGATTCGGTGCCGCAGATGGTCTGGTCGACGCTGCCCGACGGTCACCACGATTATTACAATGCGCGCTGGTACGAATTCACCGGTGCGCCGACGGGGTCGACCGACGGCGAAGCCTGGTCGGGGATGTTCCACGAGGACGACCAGAAGGAGGCGTGGAAACGCTGGAGCCACAGCCTCGCGACCGGCGAGCCCTATGAGGTCGAGTATCGCCTGCGCCACCATAGCGGCGCGTATCGCTGGGTGCTGGGCCGGGCATCGCCGATCGTCGATGCCGACGGAACGATCCTGCGCTGGATGGGAACGTGCACCGACATCGACGAGGCCAAGGCGATTTCGCAGCGCAACGACGTGCTCAGCCGCGAGCTGAGCCACCGGATCAAGAACATCTTCGCGGTGATATCGGGATTGATCGGCATGACCGCGCGGTCGAACGCGGAGTTCCGCGCCCCCGCGCGCGACCTGCAGAGCCGGATCGCCGCGCTGGGCCGGGCGCACGAGTTCGTCCGGCCGCACAGCGAGTTTTCGCGGCCCGAGATGATCGCGGTGACGCTGCACGGCATGCTCAAGGAGATTTTCGCCGCCTATCCCGCGTTCATCGAGGGGCGGATGACCATCGACGGCGACGAATTCGAGATCAGCGACCGCGGCGCGACGCCGATCTCGCTGGTGTTCCACGAGCTGGCGACCAACTCGATGAAATACGGCGCGCTGTCGAACGATAACGGGCGCGTCGCGATCACCGTCGCGAGCGTCGGTGACGACGTGGTGTGCGAGTGGACCGAGAGCGGCGGGCCGCCGATCGAGCAGGCCCCCGCGCACGAAGGCTTCGGGTCGCGGCTGACCGAGCTGGCGGTCAAGCAGCAGCTCGGCGGCAGTTTCGATCGTGAATGGCGGCGCGAGGGGCTGCACATGACGATCCGCGCCAAGCGGGCGAGGCTGACGACCTAGACCTTCTGATCGCGAGATCCGGCGCCCATCACGAGCGGCGGGCAGGCGACGACATCCAGCGCAAACCTGTTGCAATCCGACAGCGTGCTCGAGGGCCTGGCGAACCGAACGGTGATCGGGCCCGAACTGCCCGACCTAAGCCTGGCGGCGGATTTCGACGTCAGCTCGATCGCGGCGGCGCGCGATGGCGGCGGCAGACGCAAAGTGCTATAGTCGGGCCGAGCGGATACGGGAGAACGGGCATGCGCATGACGCAATTCCTGATCGCCGCGCTGGTGCTCGCCACCCCTGTCGCGATCGACGCGCAGGAGGGCTGGGGGCAGATCAGTTTTGAAAACCGGACAACGGTCGCCGCCGATTTCTATGTCGACGGCGATTATGGCTGCCGCGCGCTGTCGGGACTTTTCTGCACGGTCCAGGCGCGGGTCGGCGTGCATACGCTGTCGATCCAGACGGTCGACGGGCGGACGGCGTCGCAGCCGGGGGTGGAAGTGGTACAGGGCGGCGTTTTCACCTGGACGGTGACCGAGGGATAGGTCCCGGCGCAGCACGGCGGCACGCACCGAGCGGGCCAGCCCGGGGCGGCCGAACTCGGCGCGCGGCGATCAGGCGGCGTGGGCGAAGGCGACGAAGCCCGGGGGCGGGGTCGGCGTCGGGGTCGAATCGCGGCGCAGCGCATAATCGAGCACCTGGTCGATCAGGGGGACATCGGCGGGCTTGGTGACGACGCCGAGCGTGCCGGGGACGCCGCCGCCGAGCTGCGCCGGATTGGCGGTGACGAAGATGACCTTGATACCGTATTCGCGCGAGAGCAGTTCGCCGATCATCGGGCCGGTGGCGCCGTCGCACAGGTTGACGTCGACGAGCGCGATGTCGACGTCGGGCGAGGCAAGCTGCATCGCCGAGGCGGTGTCGTCCGCGATTCCGGCGCAGACATAGCCGCCGTCTTCGATGGTTTCACAGATATCGGCAGCGACGAAACATTCGTCTTCGACGATCAGGACACGGACAGGCACAACTGGCTCCCTCTATCACGTTGGGCGTGGTTACACGGACCCAGATAACTTACATTTCTGAAGATAGTTCCCTGTCGCGTTGTTTTTCAAGGGGGGGGACTCGCGCCGACCGGTCCTGCGCGCTAGCGTGGCGGCGGCGAGGACACAGGAGCGAACATGGTGAACCCGACGATCCCCCAAAACGACGTGATGCGCCGACCATGCTGACCGACGCGACGATGCTGGCGATCGCGCAGGCGGTCGCCAAGGGATTCGAGTTCTCCGGGATCGCGGTGATCGTGATCGGCACGCTGATCGCCTTTGCCAAGGCGGGCGCGATGGTCGCGCGCGGCATGGGCGCGGCGGCGGCGGGTTCGGCGGCGGCGGGTTCGGCGGGCGGGCGCGACGTCGTGCCGGCGTTCCGCAAGACGCTGGGGCGGTCGATCCTGACGGGCCTCGAACTGCTCGTCGCGGCGGACATCATCCGCACCGTGGCGGTCGAGCCGACGCTGCAGAGCGTCCTCGTGCTCGGGCTGATCGTGCTGATCCGGACGTTCCTGAGCTTCAGCCTCGAGGTCGAGATCGACGGGCGGTGGCCGTGGCGGGGGAAGGCGAGCGGATAGGAGATGCGCACGCCATGATAGCCGAATGCCATCCGGCCACGCGGTTGCCACCCGGTACGGTCGCCCTCGGACCCGACAGGAAGAGACCCGGCCGTGCATCCTGAAATTCCATATCTGAGGGAAGCGATAATCTTCCTGGCCGCCGCCGGCCTGATCATCCCCCTGGTGCGCAAGTTCGGGATCAGCCCGGTCCTCGGCTTCCTGTTCGTGGGCTTGCTGATCGGTCCGCACGGCGCCGGCCAGCTGGCCGGCGAGGCGCCCGTCCTGAAGTATATCATCTTCAACGACGTCGAAGGCGTTAGGCGGTTCGCGGAGCTGGGGATCGTATTCCTGCTGTTCACGATCGGGCTGGAGCTTTCGATGGCGCAGCTGTGGGCGATGCGGCGGCTGGTCTTCGGTTTGGGCGCGGCGCAGGTCGCCGTTACCGCGCTGGCGATCGGCGCGATCGCCTATCTGTTCGGCAATCCGCTGGTCGCGGCGGCAATCTACGGCCTGTGCCTGGCGCTGTCCTCGACCGCCCTAGTCATGCAGCTGCTGATCGAAGACCGCCGGATCAACAGTCCGGCGGGGCGAGGCGGGTTCGGCATATTGCTGTTCCAGGACCTGGCGGTGGTGCCGATCCTGTTGTTCGTCGGTTTCGCCGGAGCCAGCGTCGAGGGCTCTCTTGCCGGAGCCGCGCTCTGGGCGGTCGGACAGGCCGCGCTGGTCATCGCCGCGATCTTCCTGACCGGCCGCGTGATCGTCCGCCCCTGGCTGCGGTTCGTCGGCGGCACCGGCCACCTCGAGGTGTTCATGGCGGCGGTCCTGCTGCTGGTCCTGGCGACCGCCGCGCTGACCGCGCAGGCCGGGCTGTCGATGGCGCTGGGAGCGTTTCTCGCCGGCCTGCTGTTTGCCGGAACCGAATATCGCCACCAGATCGCGAGCGATATCGAACCCTTCAAGGGCCTTCTGCTGGGGCTGTTCTTCATCTCGGTCGGCATGAGCCTCGATATGGTGGCGGTATGGGACAACATCGCCTGGGTGATCGTAGCGGTCGTCGGCCTGCTGGTGCTGAAGGCCGGGATAATCTTTGCTCTCGCGAAGGCGTTCCGCCTGCCGACCGCGGTGGCGGCCGAGGCGTCGATC
>CAZHWG010000038.1:0-10114 GCA_964535925.1 uncultured Sphingorhabdus sp. | reverse complement strand
GCTTTTCGGTCTGAATCGCCATCTGACCGGCGGCTTGCCGATTGATTACGCGCGCGCCGCCGCCTAGGGCTGCGGCCATGCGGATCGCCAGCTTCAACATCAACGGGATCAAGGCGCGCCTGCCGCGGCTGATCGAATGGCTCGAGGAAACCCGGCCCGACATCGCCTGCCTGCAGGAGATCAAGACCGCCGACGAGGGCTTTCCCGAAAGCGCCTTCACCGACATCGGCTATCAGGCGATCTGGCACGGCCAGAAGGGCTTCAACGGCGTCGCGATCCTCGCACGCGGCGACGACAAGCCGGTCGAGGTCCAGCGCGGGCTCGACGGCGAATCCGACGACGATCACAGCCGCTATATCGAGGCCAATGTCATGGGGCTGCGCGTCGCCTCGATCTATCTGCCCAACGGCAACCCCCAGCCGGGCCCCAAGTTCGATTACAAATTGCGCTGGATGGAGCGATTGCGCACGCGGGCACGCGCGATCCTCGGCGAGGAAATCCCGGCGCTGCTGATCGGCGACTACAACGTCATCCCGCACGACGACGATACCTACTCGGTCGCGGCAATGGCCGACGACGCGCTGATGCAGCCCGAATCGCGCGCCGCCTATAACCGCATGCTCGGCGACGGCTGGACCGACGCGCTGCGGACGCGCAACCCCGCGGGCGGCGTGTGGACCTATTGGGATTACCAGGCGGGCGCCTGGCCACGTGACGCGGGCTTTCGCATCGACCACATGCTGCTCAGCCCGCAGGCCGCCGACCGCATGACCGACGCGCGCGTCGACAAGGAATATCGCGGCCGCGAAAAGGCGAGCGACCACGCACCGGTCTGGGTCGAACTGCGCTAGGCGATGGCGGCCGCGCTCAAAACGCTCGGCATCGTCGTTTTCCTTGCGCTGCTTGCCGTGGGCGCGCTGTGGTTGTGGCAGCGATCGCTGATCTATTTCCCCGATCGCGTGGGGAGCGCAACGCCACCGCCATCATTCAAACGCATAGCGATCAATAATGACGGCCCGACGACGCACAGCTGGTGGTCGCCGCCGCGCGATGCGGCGCAGCCGGTGATCATCCATTTTCACGGCAATGGCGGCGGTCTTTCCGGGCGCTCAGAAATCTATCGTGCAATGGCGCGCGATGGCGCCGGCGTGCTCGCTGTCGGCTATCCCGGCTATAATGGCGACGACGGCACTCCGTCCGAACGCGCGTTCTACCGGGCCGCCGAGGCAAATTATCGCTGGCTCCGTGCACAGGGCATCGCTGCCCAGCGCATCGTTATCGTCGGCCAGTCGATCGGTAGCGGCAGCGCGCTGTACCTGGCGACGACAGCGCCCTCCGCCGGCCTCGTTCTGGAAGCGCCATTCACCTCGCTGCCCGATGTCGCGGCGCGCCAGTTCCGTGGCCTGCCGCGCTTTTTCCTGCGCGATCAATTCCCCAATCTCGAGCGGGCAAGAAAGGTGGAAATCCCGCTGGCGTGGATTCACGGCACCGACGACGCGGTCATTCCGATGGATATGGGCGCGCGCATCTTTTTCGCGGCAGCCGGCCTGAAATGTAGCTATGCCATATCCGGCGGCGGCCATAACGACTTGTGGTCGTATGGCGTCGACGAAATCGTTCGTCAAAACGCCCGTACGATGGCGGCAGCGAATCGCTGCTGGTCCGAAGGCGAAAACAACGCATCTGCGCGGATATTCTAAAGCGCCTTTTCGTAGATATCGTAGACCTTGTTGACGCTGCATTCGAGCGTTTCGGCGATCGCGTTCATGCCCTGGTTGTCTTCGAGGATCCAACCGATCTCGCCGCGCGTCGCGCCGTATTTGGCGTTCGCCACCTCGTTGGTGCTGTCGATCATCATGAAGGCGAGCTGGCTCGCCATGCGCGAGGCCTGAAGGCGTTTGACCACCCCCATGAGGGGCACCCGCACCGTGCGGACCCGAGGCTTGCGCAACCACCACAGCAGCTTGGCCCAGCCGAACGGCAACAGGCTGCCGCCAAGGTCGGCGAGCTTTTCGTTGATATCGGGCAGCGTGATCATGAAGGCGACGGGCTCGCCGTCATATTCGGCGACGCAGACGAGATCCTCGAACACGATGGCCTTCAATTTCTTGCCGGCATAGGCGATCTCGGCATCGGTCAGCGGCACGAAACCCCAATTGTCCGACCATGCATCGTTGAGGATGCCGAGGATCAGCGCCGCCTCCTCGGCAAAGCGCGACTTGTCGACGGTGCGGATCGATATGCGTTCGTTGCGCTGGCCCGATTCGATGATCCGCCGGATCAGCGGCGGGAACGGCCGCGTGATGTCGAGCTCCCAGGTCTTGAGCCGCTTGATGCTGGTATAGCCCGCGCTTTCGATCCAGCCCTGATATTCGGGGCGGTCGTGGCCCATCATGACGGTCGGCGGATGGTCGTGGCCGAAAGTCAGCAGCCCCGGCTCGTCCCAGACCGACAGGCTGATCGGTGCGACGACGCGGGTCGTGTTGCGCGCTGCGAGCCAGCTCTCGGCGCGCGCGATGAGGGCATGCGCCGCCTGTTCGTCCTCGGCTTCGATCAGGCCCCAATTGCCGGTGCCGGGACCGAACCCCTGCGCCGCGGGCTGGGCGAGAGCGAGCGCGTCGATATGCGCCGAAATGCGCCCCACCGCGCGCCCTTCGCGATAGGCGATGAACAGTTGCGCGACACCGTGTTCGAACCACGGGTTCTGCTTGGGGTCGAGCAATGCCGCGACCTCGCTTCTGAGCGGCGGCACCCAGTTGGGATCGCCGCGATTGAGGCGATAGCCCAGCTCGATGAACTCGCGGCGGTCGGCCTTGCCGTCGACCGCGCGGATTTCGGGACCGGACCAACGATCGGACATGCGGGGGTACTCCACCAGAGTGCGAAACGGATTGGATAGGAGCCGCTAGTGTCTCGGCGACGCCGATATTGTCAACAGTACTGGCAACCCTCAAGAAGCACGGCTTGCGGATGCCGGCGACCGCCATCATATGGCCACGTTCATCTTGTTTAGACTAGCTTCGCAATTCACTGGGCGAAACAGAGCGATGGATATGAACCCGAGCCTTCCCCTTGCAGAAAATGGCACCGCGCAGCGCGCGGCCGCCGTCCGTGCGCCCGTCGTCGACGACAAGGACCTGATCCGGATCGCGGCGAAGATCACGCGCGAATTCAATGCCGCCCGCCCGGCGATCTACTGGAGCGACCTGATCGCTTCGGTCGTGGTCGGCTATGGCGCGTTGGCGGCGGCGATCCTTGCGCCCTCGACCGGCTGGATGATCGCGGCGATGATTGTCTCGATCCTCGGCCTCTATCGCGCCGGCAGCTTCATCCACGAGCTCACCCACATCAAGCATAGCGCCGTGCCCGGTTTCCGCTTCGCCTGGAACGCGCTGGTCGGGGTGCCGCTGCTGTTGCCGTCGTTCATGTACGAGGGCGTCCACAGCCTGCACCACGCCAAGACGCGCTACGGCACGAGCGAGGATCCCGAATATCTGCCGCTCGCGCTGATGAAGCCGTGGACGGTACCGCTGTTCGTGCTGATCGCGGCACTCGGGCCGGTCGCGCTACTCATACGTTTCGCGGTGCTGGCGCCGCTGTCGCTGATCATCCCGCCGCTCCGCCGGATCGTCGTCGAGCGCTATTCGGGGCTGGTCATCAACCCCGATTTTCGCCGCCGTCCCGCCGAGGGCGCACTCAGGACGCAATGGATCGTCCAGGAAACCGCCGCCAGCCTCTGGGCGATCGCGCTGATCGCGCTCGTCGCGACGGGCACCGTGCCGCTGCGCGCATTCCTGATATTCCTCGCGGTGCTGTCGGGGTCGGTGGTCATCAACCAGGTCCGCACGCTCGTCGCGCACCTGTGGGAAAACGACGGCGAGCCGATGAGCGTGACCGCGCAGTATCTCGACAGCGTCAACGTGCCCCCGCCATCGACGCTGCCAGTGCTTTGGGCCCCGGTCGGGCTGCGCTATCATGCGCTCCACCATCTGCTGCCCGGCCTGCCCTATCACGCGCTGGGCAAGGCGCACCGCTTGCTGGCCGAAGCGCTGCCCGAAGAATCGACCTTCTACCGCGCCAACCACCAATCGCTCTCGCGCCTGGTTCTCGGCCTGGTGCGCAGCAGCTTTGGCGATCGCAGCGCGCGCAACTGATCGCAGGCGCGTGTCCTATTCCTCGGTCCGCACCAGCACCGCTTCGCCGATCAGGAAGAACAACAAGAACGGCCCCCACGCGGCAATGAGCGGCGGATAGACGCCGAGATTGCCCATCGCGATGCCGAAATTGTCGGCAACGAAATACGCGAATCCCAACGCCATGCCGATCACCGCGCGCAGCACCAGCTGGCCCGAGCGCGCCAGGCCGAAGGCGGCGACCGCCCCGAGCAATGGCATCAGCATCGACGACAGCGGGCCCGATATCTTGTGCCACAACGCCGCCTTGAGCGCTGTCGTCGGCCGTCCGACGGCTTCGAGCTGGTCGATCGCCCGGCTGAGCGGGCCGAAGGCGAGTTCGTCGCCGTCGACATTGGCCATCGTGAAGCGATCGGAACCGACGCCCTTGCCGGCGTCGAACGTGCCGAGATCGGTCACCTCGCCCGAGGCCAGGTCATAGCGGCGCGCATTTTCGATGCGCCAGCCGTCGCCGCTCGGCGTCGCGCGATCGGCGCGCACTTCGGACACCATGGCATGGTCCTTGCGCTCGAAGATGCGGACGTGGCGCAGGACCACCTGCGCGCCGTGGACATGGACCTCGCCGACCTGGATCAGGTTGTCGCCGTCGCGCGCCCAGACGTTGGACTTCACGTTGGTTTCGCGCGGGACCGTGCCGTAATCGACGCGCTGCCACTGGTCGAGCGAGGCATTGGCGCGCGTCACGACGCGTTCGTTGAACCCGAAGGCGACGCCCGCCACGACGAGGCTCGACAGCAACAGCGGCGCAAGCACCTGGTGCGCCGACATGCCGCCGCCCTTCATCGAGACGACCTCGCTGTTCTGGTTCAATGTCGCAAGCGTGACGATCGTCCCGAGCAGGACCGAAAAGGGCAGGAAGCGCGCGACGATCTGCGGCACGCGCAAGCCAAGGTAGCGCAGGATGTCCTCCTGCCCGTTGCCCGCGACCGCGAGGATCTTGCCCGATTCGCCGAGCAGGTCGAGCGCCTGGAGGATCAGCACGAGCATCACCAGCACGGCGAGCGTGCGAGTCAGGAACATCCGCGCGACATAAAGCGCGAGCGTGTGAGACGGGAAGAAATGAAGCTGCTGGAACCTCATGTCGGCTGGCTCCCGCGCCGCATCCGGAGCAGCTTGCGCAGCCGCGCGCCAGCTTTCGCGAAGACTCGCTCGAGCGCTCCGATCGGCTGTCCCCCGGGAACCACGGCAATCGTCCGGTACATCCACACGACCAGCGCGGCAAAGCCGACGAACGGCACCCACAGGGCCAGGACCGGGTCGACGCCGCCCTGTGCGCCGAGGCTTTCGGCATATTGGTTGACCTTGTGATAGGTCACAATCATCACGATCGAGAGGAAGATGCCGAGCGACGAGGTCGATCGCTTGGGCGGGATCGCCAGCGCCAGCGCGAGGAACGGCAGCAGGAACATCGTCACCACCTCGACGATGCGAAAGTGGAAATTGGACCGCGATTCGAGCCGCGTCGCGAGCGGTTGCGCGCTGTCGTTGCCGACGCGCACGAGCTCGGGCAGCGTCAGTTCGCGATTGGCATTGCCCCGCCCGCGAAAGCTTTCGATCTTGGGCAGGTCGATCGGAATGTCGTGCCGGGTGAACGACAGCGTCCGCGGCGTACTGAACTTGGGCGAATCGTGGATCAGCGATCCGTTGGTCAGCCTGAGGATGATCGTGTCGGGATCGGCCGAGGCGAGGAACTGGCCGCGTTGCGCGGTTGCGGCGAGGCTCGTCCCATCGGCGGTTTCGGCACGCAGGAAGATGCCGCTGAGGTTGCGTCCCTCGTCGTGGCTTTCCTCGATCCGCAGCGTCACGCGCTTGCCCAGCTTGGTGAATTCGCCGACCTTGATCGACGCGCCGAGCGCACCCGAGCGCAGTTCGAACTGCAGGCCTTCATAGGCATAGCGTGCCAACGGCTGAGCGTAGCCGACGATCGCGAGGTTGAGAGCGGCCAAGCCGACTGCATAGAGCATGGGTACGCGCAGCAACCGCGTATAGCTGAGCCCGACGGCGCGAAAGATGTCGACCTCGTTGCTCAGCGCGAGGCCGCGAAACGCCAGCAGGATGCCGAGCAGCAGCCCGATCGGGATGCCGAGCGAGAGATATTCGGGCAGCAGGTTGACCAGCATCCGCCAGACGACGCTGACCGGGCCGCCTTCGGACGCGACGAAGTCGAACAGGCGCAGCATCTTTTCCAGAACGAGCAGCATCGCCGCGACCAACAGCGTCGCAAACAGCGGGAATGCGATCCGTTTGGCGATGTAACGGTCTGTCGCGGTAAGGAATATCAAGTTTTCGTCGCCCGCTCACCATGATTTGGCCGCAAACTTCCCCGATATGGGAAGCAACAGGGGCCATAAGTGCATATCGGCGCCCGCGCGAACACGCGTGTCCGCCTATACCGATACGGAGACTCAAGGTCATGTCTAAATTTGGAATGCTTTCGGTCGCGGCGGCGAGCATCGCTCTGGCGACCCCCGCCACCGCCGAGGCCGTCATCCTCGGCCCCGACGCGGCCACCTGCGCCAACGGCAATCGCGGCGTCATCGTCAATGTCACCGGCTTCAAGCAGCGCAGCGGCAAGGTTCGCGTGCAGCTTTATGCGGCCAAGTCGACGTTCCTCGACAAGGGCGCATGGATCGAGCGGGTCGATGTCGCGGTGCCTGCTTCGGGGACCGCCGCAATCTGCGTGCCCGTGGCGAGTGCCGGCAAGTACGTCGTTTCGGTCCGTCATGACGTCAACGGCAACGGCAAGTCCGACAGGAAGGACGGCGGCGGCTTTTCGGGCAATCCCGACGTCAAGCTGTCCGACCTCATCAGCAAGCGCAAGCCGAGCCTGGCGAAGACGAGCTTTTTCGTCGGCGATTCGACTGCGAAGGTCAACGTCGTGCTCAATTATGTGCGCGGCCTGTCGTTCGAACCGGTCGGCTGACGCTGATCCGCCATGACCACCGTCGCGCTCCTCTCGAATCCACGCTCGACGGGTAATCGCGCGCGGCTGCCCGAGGTCCGCGATTTCTGCGCCGCACATCCCGACATCTTCCATTACGAGGTCGAGGATGCCAGCGAGATCGGCAAGGCGCTTGCCTCGATCGCGCTGGTCAAGCCCACGGTGATCGCGATCAACGGGGGCGACGGCACGGTCCAGTCGGCGCTGACCGAACTGTATACCGGCGCCTATTTCGACGGCCCGCCGCCACCGATTGCGGTGCTGCCCAATGGCAAGACCAACCTCATCGCGCTCGACCTCGGCGCGCACGGCGACCCGATCGTCGCGCTCAGGGAGGTCCTGCGGATCGCGCGCGACGACCTCGATGCGCACATCGTCCAGCGCAAGCTCATCTCGCTGAGCGATGGCAACGGGATGAAGCCGGTGCTCGGCATGTTCCTGGGCGGCGCGGGCCTCGTCGATGCGATGCTCTATTGCCGCCAGCGGATCTATCCGCTCGGCCTGCCCAACGGGGTCAGCCATTTCCTCGCGGTCTTCGCCGCCTTGCTGACCGCTCTCGTCAGGGCCAGCGGGCGTTTCCTGCCGCCGATGGCGCGCCCCGTCCAGATCACCACCGACCGCCACACCGCGATCGGCGGACGCTTCTCGCTGGTGATCGTCACGACACTCGAGAAGATGCTGCTCAACAGCCAGATCGGCAGCGGCGACGGGCGCGGCGAAGGCATGATGAAGATGTTCGCGATCGACCAGAATGCGCGCTCGCTGATCCGCGGCCTGTGGGCATCGGTCGCCGGCAAGCTCGGCCACAGCCAGTTCAGCGGCGTCTATTACGAACAGGGCGACACCGTCCGCATCGACGGCGCGGGATCGAGCGTCATCCTCGACGGCGAACTCTACCAGGCGCACGGCAACGACCCGATCATGCTGAGCTCGACCGCTCCCGTGCCCTTCCTGCGCCTGGCGGCGTGACCGCGCTGGCGCGGCTCGTCGCCGACGAACTCGGCGCTGCGGTCGATCCGCGCGTCGAAGCGATGGCAGAAGCGATCGCCCTTCGTTTCGGACCGGCATCGCGCGCCGTCCTGTTTTACGGATCTTGCCTGCGCGAGGCCAACCTCGACGGGCTGATGCTCGATTTCTACCTGATCGTCTCCGATTACCCCGCCGCTTATGGCAAGGGTTGGAAGAGCTTCGCCAACCGGGTGCTGCCGCCCAATGTCTTCCCGTTCGAGCATGGCGGCCTCGCGGCCAAAGTCGCGGTGCTGAGCGAGGCCGATTTCCATCGCCTCAACGGGCCTGAGACACGCAACGTATCGGTCTGGGCGCGTTTCGCGCAGCCCTCGCGGCTCGTCTGGACCGCCGACGACGACGCCCGCGACCGGGCAATCGCCGCAGTCGCGCGTGCCGCGCCGACGCTGCTGTGGGCGGCACAGCCGCTGTCCGACGCCGATGCCGACCCGCTCGCATTATGGCGGGCCGCATTCGCCCTGACCTATGCCGCCGAACTGCGCGCCGAGCGCAACGACCGGAGCGGTTCGGTCGTCGATGCCGATCCAGCACGCTATCGCGGCTTCACCCCGACCGCGCTGGCCGCGATCGAACGCCCCCTATTGTCGCGTGACGCGGCTGAACGCGCCTGGGCCAAGCGCCGCCGCGAGGGCAAGCTGCTGACGCTGGCGCGGCTCGCCAAGGCGACGACGACCTATGCCGGCGGCGTCGATTACCTCGCGTGGAAGATCACGCGCCATTCGGGTATGACGGTCGACCTCAAACCGTGGCAGCGCCGCCACCCGATCATGGGCGCGCTGTCGCTGCTGCCGCGCCTGATCGGGAGCGGCGCGATCCGATAACGGGAGAAACCGCGTGGCCAAGACGCATTCTATCGACACCCATCCCATCCATCTCGGTCTCGGCGCCACCGCCGTGCCGCAGCCTGAATTTACCGGCGATATGGAGTGGTACGAAGCCTATGGCGAGCGCCACGCCGCCGACGGCGCCGAAGGCCGCATCGTCGCCCGCCATCGCTTCACCGAGAACTGGGAGATGTGGGAAATGCACCCCGTCGGCAGCGAGGTCGTGCTGTGTCTCGAAGGCGAGATGAAGCTGCATCAGGAACATGCCGACGGATCGAAAGACAGCGTGACCATCGGCGCGGGCGATTATGCGATCAACCCGCCCGGCACCTGGCACACCGCCGATATCGACAGCGCGGCGGCGGCGTTGTTTATTACGGCTGGCGAGGGGACGGAGCATCGGTCCCGCTAAGCCGTCGTCCAACGACTATAATGCCGCCGACAATGCAGGCGGCGAACAGCGCGCCTTCGAGCCCCCCGGTCACGGTGCGGCTGACGACGCCGAAATCGCTTTCGCCGAACAATCGCCCGAGCTGCGCGAAGTCTAGGCGCGAACCAGGAAAGCGCTCCGCGAGTAGTGCGAGGCTGCTGCCCATCATGCGTCCGCCGGCCAGCGGGATGAGGAGGCCCGCGATTGCGCCGACCCCGGCGGATAGCGTTACAGCGCGTCTCCACGGGGTCGCGCCTTCCCCCCGGAAGGCGAGCCAGCATGCCAGGCCGACCGCTGCGCCGAGAACCAGGCCTTCTGCCCCCCCGGTAATGTTGCCGGGCGACTGGCCGAACAGCAGGTCGAAGGCATCGATGCCGATCAGCCTGACGAGCGCGCCGACAACCAGGCCGCCGACCGCGCCGCCGCCGATCGACCACGCGGGCGAGCTGCGCCACGCGGTCCGCGCCAACGCGATGCCGAAGGCGACACCCGCGGCGCCGATCGTCGCGACGAGCGTCGTTACAGCGACCAGGACGAGAACGACCGAGATCGCCCCCATGCCCGCCTGAACGGGCTGCGCGCTGGCATCGAAACCATAAGCGAGGCCGCCGACGACGCCGGCAACCGCGCCGCCGAGCGTTCCCCCGCCGCCGATCGCCACCAGGTCGCGCCAGCGATGCTCGGGACGATCGTCGTCGCG
>CAZHWG010000037.1:0-10146 GCA_964535925.1 uncultured Sphingorhabdus sp. | reverse complement strand
TTTGCTTGGTGCCATATCGCTACGAACCCAGCGGTGAATTCGTTGTGTTGCCGCAGGACAGAGCGGATGTGCGGGCGCTGGTGTCGGGAGACGTGCGCGAGGTGCTCGTGGCGGAGGGTGACGAGGTTCAGGCCGGTGACGTGATCGCGCCGTTCCTCGAAAAAGCGTTGGTCGTCGGCCCCGTCGCTGACGATCCCCGATCCGCCGCCACTGATCGCGATGCCGGCTTGCAGCTCGGCGTCGCAGCAATCGCCCGGAAGATAGATATCGAACCCGGCGGCGACGAAATCGGCCAATGCCCCGCTTTCGCTGCGCGCGTTCATGACGATGATCCGCGCGCCATTCGCCCGGACGATCGCACCGATGTCGTGAATCGCCGCGAGCGTGTCGGGTACCGCGTCGCGCGCATCGACGAGCAGCGCATTCGACCCTGCCATGATGAAACGTCGCACCAGTCCTTCGCGTCGCCGCGCGACCATCGCGGGCACGCCGAGCGCGCTCAAACGGTCGGCCATTGTATCGCGATGCGCGGGCGACAGGACGAACAGCGGGCGATCCGACAAGGCTTCGTGCGTTGACATGGCAAACCGACTAGCAGCTTTTGATTGCGCAATCCTTAGCCTTTTCGCGCGATCGTCGCTTGCGCTCGGGCGTGACGCACCATAGGTCTGGCGCCGTGCACAGCCCAGCCATAGCAGCGCGTACCGATCGCCGGCTGATCGACGTCCACGGGCGGCGGATCAGCTATGTCCGCATGTCGGTGACCGATCGCTGCAACCTGCGCTGCACCTATTGCATGCCCGCCGACATGCGATTCCTGCCCCGCCCCGAACTGCTGACCGCCGACGAGATCGTCCTGCTCGCCAAGGCGTTTGTCGCGCGAGGCGTCACGCGCATCCGCCTGACCGGCGGTGAACCGCTCGTGCGCCGCGATATCGAGCAGATCGTCCCCCGGATCGGCGCGTTGCGCGACAGCGGGCTCGACGAGGTCACGCTGACGACCAACGGCATGCTGCTCGACCGCCATGCGGCGATGCTGGCGGCTGGCGGCGTAGAGCGCGTCAACGTCAGCCTCGACACCCTCGATCCGGTCCGGTTCCGGACCATCACGCGCGGCGGCGACATCGGCCAGGTGCTTGCGGGGATCAAGGCGGCGCGCAGCGAGGGTCTCGCGATCAAGATCAACATGGTCGCGCAGCGCGGGATCAACCAGGCCGAACTGCCTGCGATGATCGACTATTGCGATGCTCGCGGAATCGACCTGTCGCTGATCGAGGCGATGCCGCTCGGCCCCGAGGCGGCCAGCGCGAGCGACAGTTTCATCGCGCTCACCGATTTCATCAGGCCGCTGACCGATGCCGGCGTCGCACTGGCGCCTGCGCTGCGTCGCACCGGCGGCCCGGCCCGCTATTACGCCGTGCCGGGAAAGCGCATGCGGCTCGGCCTGATCAGCCCGCTTAGCCGCAATTTCTGCGAAGGCTGCAACCGCGTCCGGGTCACCGCGACGGGGCGTGTCTACCTGTGCCTCGGCCGCGAAACCCATGTTGACCTGCGCGGCGCGGTGCGGTCGGCCAATCGCGAAGCGATCGACGACGCGATCGACGCCGCGCTCAGGATCAAGCCGCTGGCGCACGATTTCGTGGCGGCGCAGCGCGATCGCCTGCCCGCCGTTTCGCGCACGATGAGCGAGACCGGGGGATGAACGCATTGTCACACAAGATCGCGCTGGTCGCATCGACCACCGAGCCGGCAAGCGCGGCCGAACAACGGTTGCGCAAAGCCTATGATTTCGTCGATGCAGATGATGCCGACATGCTGCTCGCGCTCGGCGGCGACGGCTTCATGCTCCAGACGCTCCACCATATGCTCGACAACGGCCGCACTTTGCCGGTGTTCGGCATGAATCTCGGTACGCTCGGCTTCCTGATGAACGAGTGGCGGATCGACGGCCTCGATGCGCGCATCGCCAAGGCGCGCGAGATCACCGTTACCCCGCTGACGGTCGAGATCGAGGCGGTCGATGGGACGCGCGTCACGCTGCCGGCGATCAACGAGCTGTCGCTGCTGCGCGAAACCCGCCAGGTCGCCAAGATCGAGGTCGCGATCAACGGTCGTACGATGTTGCCCGAGCTGATGTGCGACGGCGTGCTCGTCGCCACGCCGGCGGGTTCGACCGCGTATAACCTGAGCGCGCACGGCCCGATCCTGCCGCTCGATTCGGCGCTGCTCGCGCTGACCCCGATCAGCCCGTTCCGCCCGCGCCGCTGGCGTGGCGCGATCCTGCCAGATCGGACGCGGATCACCTTCTCTGTTCTCGAATGCGAAAAACGCCCGGTCAGCGCGGTTGCCGACCAGCGCGAAGTGCGCAATGTCCGCAGTGTCGAGGTCGCGATAGACCGCACCCGATCGCTCACCTTGCTGTTCGATCCCGAACACGCGCTCGACGATCGCATCGCGATGGAGCAGTTCGTCGTTTGAGGTGTTGCAATGCGATAACGAAATCGGCATAGGCGTGCCGTGCCGGGTAGCCCCGGCTGCTCCCCGATAGCTCAGCGGTAGAGTAGGTGACTGTTAATCACTTGGCCGTAGGTTCGAATCCTACTCGGGGAGCCATTTTACCGGCTCGTTTGCGACCGCACCTCTCAGATCAGCAATAACCGGATCGCGACGTAGGCGATCAGCAGCGCGGTCGCGATGCGGATGATCCGCGGCGGCAGGATACGCGCACCGAGCAGGCTGCCGACCTGGCCGCCGACGAGCACCCCCAGCATCAGCGGCCAATAGCCGGCAACGTCGCCTATCCGGTCGCTGCCGATCTTGCTCGCCTGTCCGGCCAGGCCGGCGAGCGAATTGACGAGGATGAAGACCGAGGCGGTACCCGCGATCGCCCGCGCTTCGGCCCAACGCACCAAGTGGAGGATCGGGGCGAGGAATATTCCGCCACCGATGCCGACCAGCCCCGACAGCAGGCCCACCCCTGCCCCCGTCACTGGCGCCGCCCAGCGCCAGCGCGGATCGCCCTCGCCCGACGCCTCGGAATCGCGCTGCGTGAGCATCAGCATCGCCGCGACGAGCAGGCTGAGGCCGAGGATCAGGACAAAATGTTCGCGTTCGATCGCGATCTGCCCGCCGAGCCAGGCAAGCGGCGCCGACAGCAGCAGGATCGGCCACAGACGCGCCCACGGCACGCAGCCTTCGCGCGCGTAGCGCCAGCTGCCGCCGGCAACGACGATGATGTTGCAGGTGAGCGCGACCGCCGGCAGGATTCGATAATCGGTCCCGGCGAGGACGAGCAGAGCGTTATAGGTCGATCCACCGCCGAAGCCGACGCTGGCGTAGAGCAGGGCCGTGATGCCGAACGCCAACGCCAGCGCGAATGGCATCACTATGCTCATCAGCGCCCCATGCGGCGCCTAGAGCGCCCCGTGACAGTGCTTGTACTTGCGTCCCGATCCGCACGGGCACGGCGCGTTGCGGGCTATCTCCATGCCGGCATAGGGGTCGTCGCGAACGCCGTCGCCGGGGGTCGGGTCGGGTTGCGGGCTCTGGAACGGCGGCAGATTGCCCTGCTCGATCGCGAACAGGCTGCCGTCTGCATCGGCCGAATTGTCCTCGCCGGTCAGCGGGTCGATATGGGTCGTCAGGAAGTCGGGCAGGTCGGGCAGCGGCGGTGGTACCGGTCGCGCCTCGAACTGGCTCGTCGCAATCGTCCGGGTGACGTCTTCGCGGATGTTGGTCAGCATCCGTTCGAACAGCTGGAAGGCTTCCTGCTTATACTCGTTGATCGGCTGCTTCTGGGCATAGGCGCGCAGGAAGACGACCTGGCGCAGCGCGTCGAGCGTCGCCAGATGCTCTTTCCAGTGGTGGTCGAGCGTCTTCAAGAGGATGCTCTTTTCGATCCGCGGCCACATTTCGGGCTCGACCTGGTCGACCTTTTCCTGGACCAGCGTGTCGGCCAGCGCGCCGAGACGATGTTCGAACATTTCGGGTTCGACCGCGTCTTCCTCGACCCATTCGTGGAGCGGCGCATCGATGCCGAGGACGTCGTTGATGCGTTCCTTGAGGCCGGCAATGTTCCACTGCTCGGGATAGCTGCCCGGGGGGCATGCTTCGCCGACCAGCGCGTTGACCGTTTCGGCGCGCATGTCGACGACGACGTCGCCAACGGTATCGGCGTCCATGATCTCGCTGCGCTGTTCGTAGATGACCTTGCGCTGGTCATTCATGACGTCATCGTACTCGACGACCTGCTTGCGCTGGTCGTAGTTGCGCGCCTCGACCTTTTTCTGTGCGGTCTCGATCGCCTTCGACATCCATTTCGAGGGCGGCAGCGCCTCGCCGTCGTCGAGGTTCGAGCGCAGCATCTTGGCGAACAGCGTGTCGGGGCCGAAGATCCGCAGCAGGTCGTCGTCGAGGCTGAGGTAGAAGCGCGACAGGCCGGGATCGCCCTGGCGACCCGAACGGCCGCGCAGCTGGTTGTCGATGCGGCGGCTCTCGTGGCGCTCGGTGGCGAGGACGAACAGGCCGCCGGCTTCGCGGACCAGGCGGCGCTCCTCGGCGACCTCGGCCTTGATCTTCTCGATCGCGGCGTCGCGCTCGGGACCCTCGGGCATGTCGGCCAGCTCGTCACCGACGCGAAACTCGACGTTGCCGCCGAGCTGGATGTCGGTGCCGCGGCCCGCCATGTTGGTCGCGATCGTGACCATGCCGGGACGTCCGGCCTGGGCGACGATATGCGCTTCGCTTTCGTGCTGGCGCGCATTCAAGACGCTGTGCGCTACGCCCTCCTTCTCGAGGAATTCGCTCAGCAATTCCGACTTCTCGATCGAAACTGTTCCGACCAGGACGGGCTGGCCGCGGTCGCTATGCTCCTTGATCGTCTTGGCGATGCCGGCGAACTTATCCTGCGTGTTCTTGTAGAAGGTATCTTCCTCGTCGATCCGCTGGACCGGCAGGTTGGTCGGGATCTCGACGACGTTGAGCTTGTAGATCTCGAAGAATTCGCCCGCTTCGGTTGCGGCGGTACCGGTCATGCCGGAAATCTTGGGATACATGCGGAAATAGTTCTGGAAGGTGACCGAGGCGAGAGTCTGGTTCTCGGGCTCGATCTTGACGCCTTCCTTGGCCTCGACCGCCTGGTGCAGGCCG
Source organism: uncultured Sphingorhabdus sp. (assembly GCA_964535925.1). Lineage (GTDB taxonomy): Bacteria > Pseudomonadota > Alphaproteobacteria > Sphingomonadales > Sphingomonadaceae > Flavisphingopyxis. The sequence goes on along the minus strand of CAZHWG010000037.1, from coordinate 4,998 downwards.
TCGGACCAGCGCCGTCCGTCCATCATCCGACCGGTAAACTCGTCGATGATGATGATCTTGCCATCTTTGACGATGTAATCGGTGTCGCGCTTGAACAGCGCGTTGGCCTTCAATGCCTGCTGGACGTGGTGGACCGCCTGGGTGTTCTCGAAATCGTAGAGGTTCGACCCTTCGAGCAACCCGGCATCCTCGAGCATCCGCTCGACCTTTTCCTGGCCGTCTTCGGTCAGCAGCACGGTGCGCTGCTTTTCGTCCTTGTCGTAATCCTCTTCGTCGAGCTGCTTCACCAGCGCATCGACCGAAACGTACATGTCCGACTTGTCGTCGGTCGGACCCGAGATAATGAGCGGCGTGCGCGCCTCGTCGATCAGGATCGAATCGACTTCGTCAACGATAGTGAAATTGAACGGGCGCTGGACCATCTGCGCACGGTCGTATTTCATGTTGTCGCGCAGGTAATCGAAGCCGAGCTCGTTGTTGGTGGCGTAGGTGATGTCGGCGGCATAGGCGTCGCGCCGCTCGTGGTCGGGCAAGTTGGGAACTATGACGCCGGTGGTCAGGCCGAGGAAGCGATAGACCTGCCCCATCCATTCGCAGTCGCGCCGGGCAAGATAGTCGTTGACCGTGACGACGTGGACGCCCTTGCCCTCGAGCGCGTTTAGATAGCAGGCGAGCGTGGCGACGAGCGTCTTGCCCTCGCCGGTGCGCATCTCGGCGATCTCTCCGCGGTGAAGGACGATGCCGCCGATCAGCTGGACATCGTAATGGCGCTGGCCGAGCGTGCGCTTGGCCGCCTCGCGGACCGTGGCGAAGGCTTCGGGAAGAAGGTCGTCCAATGTCTCGCCGGCTTCTAGCCGATCGCGAAACTCCTGCGTCTTGCCGCGCAATTCGTCGTCGCCGAGCGGCTCGAAGCTGCTTTCCAGCGCGTTGATGGCGTCGACGGTCTTGCCGAGCGATTTGACATAACGGTCGTTCGACGACCCGAAGATGGATTTGGCCAAACCGGCGAGCATGAAAGGTCCTGACTTATGCAAAAATACTGCGGCAAAACACGTGCCGACCGCGACACAAGAATGCTGTCACGTTAATGCCGCCGCGCGTGCCGCTACTTGCGGCGCGATGTAGGGTTTGCCTAAACTTTAGTCAATCGGAGCGGGCGACATCGCCACCCGCCCGCGAGTGCCTCAAAGCTCGCCTTCGAGCCAGGCTTTGAGCTGGCTCTTGGGGGCCGCGCCGACCTTGGTCGCGACGAGCTCTCCGCCCTTGAACAGCATCATCGTCGGGATGCCGCGTACGCCCAGACGGCCGGGGGTTTCGGGATGATCATCGATGTTGAGCTTGGCGATCGTCACCTGGTCGGACATTTCCTCGGACATTTCCTCGAGCGCGGGGCCGATCATCTTGCACGGGCCGCACCATTCGGCCCAGAAATCCACGAGGACGGGTTTATCCGCCTGCAAAACGTCGCTCTGGAAGCTATCGTCCGAAATCGCCTTGGTTGCCATGATGATGATATCTCCTTGTGTTGAACCCGAAGGTAGGAAGCGTCGCGCCATTACTCAAGGACTCGGTGCGGCAAGCACCTCGCGCCCCGGCGCGTGCTCGGCGAGCAGGCCGGGCGGCAGGTCGATCATCGTCGGTCCGGCGACGTAGAGCAACGCGGCGCGGATCGGACGCTCGGGAAAAATAATGCGCAATGCCGCGGCATAGGCGGCCATTTGCCGGACATAGGCGATCGGGACGTCGCCGGCCGTGGGCGGGACAAAACCGCCCGTCTTGTAATCGACGATCGCGATATGGTCGGCGGCGACGATCAGGCGGTCGACCTGCCCCGACACGACGATCCCGTCGGCAACAACCGCGGCGACAGGTACTTCGGCCATCGAATCGGGTCCGAACAGCGCGGCATGGTCCGGATCGGCAACGATTGCGCAGACCGCGCCGACCATCGCCTCGCGATCCGCCTCGGCACAATCGGGCGCCTGCCGATTGAGCCAGCGTCGCCCGGCGTCGGCGCGCCGCTCTGGCGCGACCTCGGGCAAGCGTTCGAACAGGCCGTGGAGCAGTCGTCCGCGCTCGATCGCGTCGCGCCGGGCAAGGTCGGCGGGCGGATCGCCAGCGCTGTCGGGTCCGAGCGACGACGGGGCGAGCGGACGCGGCGGACGCGCCTCTTCCGGCGCCAGCGTGCGTGTCCAGTCGGGCAGCGTGGGCATGGCCGCGCGGTCGCCCGCCACCCCCGTAGTCGCCCGCTTGCCGTACGCGACCGGGCAATAACGTCGCACCCTGCCCCATGGCTCGCCGCTCTCGTCCCATTCGCATCCCATGTCGGTGAGCGTCGCCTCGATCGCGGCGTACCAGCTGCTCTCTGGCGGCGTGTCGCCCGCGCGCTTGCCCAGCGCGCCGCCGACGAACAGCATTTCCTCGGCGCGCGTCATCGCGACGTAGAGCAATCGCCAATGCTCCTCGGCATCGTTGCCGCTTGCCCATTCCGCTGCGTCCTCTAGCGGGCCGAACAGAAACGCTTTCGACGCGCCGACCACGGGAATCGTGACGTCCTCGTCGAGCTGCCAGTCGAAGCCGCCGCCAACCGCATTGTCGGGATCGACCGTCGCATCGGCGAGCACGACGATGCGCGACTGCAGCCCCTTCGACCCGTGCACGGTCATCACGCGGACCTCGTCCGAGCGCGCGGTCGCCTCGCGTTTGACATCGACGCCGCCGGTGTCGAACCAGGCGAGGAACGGCTGGAGCGAAGGCGTGTGGCTCGCCTCGAACTGGAGCGCGGCGTTGAGCAGTTCCTCGATCGGATCGCGCGCATCGTTGCCGAGCCTCGCGAGCAGCCGGGCGCGCCCGCCGATCGGGCCCGAAAGGATTTCCTCGAAGAAGCGATAGGGCGTCGTGAGGTCGGCCGCTGCGAGAATGCTACGCAGCGGCGCGACCTTGCCAGCGATCGCGCGGTTGCCCTGGATATGCGTCCACAGCGGCACGCCCTTGTCGCGGTATCCGTAAGCCAGCAGGTCGTCCTGGCTCCAGCCGAGCAGCGGCGAAACAAGCAACGCGGCAAGGTTGAGGTCTTCGTACGGCTGGAGCGCGAAGCGCGCAGCGGCGAGCAGGTCCTGCACCGCGAGCGGCGCATTGAGTTGCAGCCGGTCGACGCCCGCCACCGCGACACCGCGGGCATAGAGCCGCGCGACGAGCAGGGCGGCAAGATCGGTCCGCTTGCGCACCAGCACCATGATATCGCCGGGACTGACCGGCTGCCCGTCGCAGCCGTTCTCGATCCAGTCGGCGACCTGGCGCGCGATGCGGTCGGCAAGGCGGCGCACGCCCGGTTCGATCCAGCCCTCTTCGCCCTCCCCCGCGTCGTCGGCGATCGCCGGGACCGGCGGCCACAGCACGACCTGGCCGGGCATGTCGGGCTTGGCACTTTCGTGCGCGACGACGGGATCGATCTTGCCGAGGACGTCTGCGCCGACGCGCGCGAACAACGCATCGACAAAGGCGAGCACCGGCGGCGTCGAACGGTAGTTGCGCGTCAGCGCGACCGCGCGGAACGGTTCGCCGGCAGCTTCCGCCAGCCCGGCAAAGCGGCGCTGCGCGCCTTCGAAGGCATAGGGGCTGGTCCCCTGGAATCCGAAAATCGCCTGCTTGAAGTCGCCGACCGCGAACAGGGTGCGCAGCGTGTCGCCCTTGCTCCCGGCGCCGGCGAAAAATTCCTGTGTCAGCGAGCGGACGATCGCCCACTGGTCGGGGTTGGTGTCCTGCGCTTCGTCGACGAGGACATGGTCGATCCGGCGGTCGAGCTTGTAGGCAATCCAGTCGGACAGCCGCCCGTCGCGCAGCAGTTCGACCGCCTTGGCGATGAGATCGTCGAAATCGACCACCGCGAGCGCGCGCTTCTTCGCGGCATAGCCGCGGACATAGGCGCGCCCCGCCTCGATCGCGCCGGCGAGTTCGTCGATAAACGCGACGCGTCCGGGCATTTTGGCGAGCTCGCCGAGATGGTCTGCAAGCTCGCGCGCGGCATCGCCGACGGAGCCAAGCTGCTTGTCGCCCTCGAAATGCGACCGTAGCGTTCCCGCCTGCGTTAGAAAGACCCCGACAAGGTCGCCGATCGCCTGACCCCGCTGCGCCGGGTGCGCGGCAAGCCACGCCTCGATCGCCTCGGCATAGCCGATCCCCGTCTTGGTCCCCCAGGCGCGCCCCGCCGCCGCAATCATCGCCAGCGCATCGCAATCGACGCCGTCGTCGCCGCAGCGTTCGGCCATCCAGTCGCCGATGTTGCCGAGCGGCAGCTCGAGAGCGTTGCGCAGGCGCGGCGCGAGATCCCCGGTCAGCCGCTCAAGCGAGTCGGCATAACCGCTGCATCCAAACAGGAAATTGGTCGCCCCGCCCTCGCCCATCCGCAGCGACAGCGCCTGGACCTTGGCGATCAGGCCCAGATTGCCTTCGCGTTCGGCCGCGAGCAGCATGTCGGACAGCGCCTCGCGCCGCAGCGCCGCCTGTTCGCGTTCCTCGAGCGCGCGAAAGCCCGGGATCAGTCCCGCCTCGATCGGGAAGGTCGCGAGCAGCGTTTGGCAGAAGCTGTGGATCGTCTGGATATTGAGCCCGCCGCCCGGCGAATCGATCACCTGCGCGAACAGCGTCCGGGCGCGCTCCTGCGCTTGCGGAGAATGGTCCTCGCCGATCGCCTGCAGGTCGGCTGCGAGCGCCGGGCCCTTGGCGCGGACCCAGCTCGCCAGCACCTCCTGAATGCGCATCGCCATTTCGGCCGCGCCAGCCTTGGTGAAGGTCAGGCAGAGGATGTTCTCGGCCTTGACCTCGGGCCGCATCAGCAGCCGCAGCACGCGCGCGGCGAGCACCTGCGTCTTGCCCGTCCCCGCCGACGCGGTCAGCCAGACATTGCCGCGCGGATCGGCGGCGATGGCCTGCTCGGCGTTGAGCGGATAGAGCCTCGTCCCACTCATATCCCGTACCATTCCTGCAAGCGCATCAGCT
>CAZHWG010000036.1:0-10225 GCA_964535925.1 uncultured Sphingorhabdus sp. | reverse complement strand
TCTGCACTCGGGCCATCGAGCGCCTGTATGGGTACTCCGCCGAATTGAACGACCAGGGGCAATACGCCTACTACGGCCGTGTCGGCGGATGCATCATCACCGGCAACGAGGATGGCATCAAGCACTGCGCGATGAACCTGCTCTATTCGCTCCAGCACCTGGGGTATGTCGTTCCGCCGCAGGCCGATGCCGGATGGATCGGCGAGGCAGGACCGGGGCCTTCCTATGGCGACGACGGCAAGGTCGGGCTCGACAACGATTTCACGCGTCGGAACACGACCTTCATGGCGTGGAACCTGATGCACATGGCCGCGCTGCTCAAGAAAGCGGGCGGCTACCCCACTCCGGGCAACCAGAAGGACAAGTGGGAGGCCGGAACGCATTTCGATCACCCGAATCCTGAATACAGGTAGCGGCCAAGTTTGCCGCCTGATCCTGGAACTGCCGACAAAATCGGAGAAGACGATGTCAGATACCTACCAGATCAAACTCCCCCTGCGGACCGTGGAAGATGCCGACGAGGCAATCAGCGCGCCCTTGAAACAGGCGACAAAAACGATGGGCATGGTCCCCAACATGTATGCCGGCATGGCCAATCTCCCGGCGCTGCTGGCGACCTACAGTTTCGGATACGACAAGTTCCGCAAGGAAGCGGGCTTCTCGCCTGCCGAACAGTAGGTCATCCTGCTGACGATAAGCCGAACCAACGAGTGCCATTACTGCGTTGCCGCTCACAGCACCCTTGCCGACACGATGTCGGGTGTCCCCGAGGACGTAACCGATGCGATCCGCGACGACGGAGAAATCGGCGACCCGAAACTCCGTGCGCTCGCCACGTTCACCCGCATCATGTCCGAAACGCGCGGCAATCCGACGCCCGCGCAGGCCGGTGTCTTCCTCGAGGCGGGGTACACCGAGACGCACATTCTCGGGATTGTTCTGGCAATCAGCGTCAAGATTATCTCGAACTACAGCAATCATCTGTTCCACACGGAAGTCGATGATGGGTTCGCGGCCCGCAGATGGAGCCCTCCCGAATAGCCGGCGGCAGCCTGTCACACTCCAACTATCCCTCTGGATCAATAGGAAGCGCTTAAGTCCCATTCAAATGGGCGTGCTAGAGCCGGGCCCCTTCTGATGCGGCAGATGGCGGCCGGACACCAGACAGCGCCGCCAAACACGAAAGCTGATACCGTGAACGCTTCAGAACTCTTGCTCCGCGTCCTTGCAGCCCACGGGGTAAGGCACATTTTCGGCATCCCGGGGGATGCAATCAACGACGTCACCGATGCCATCCGTCGACAGACCGACATCCGCTACATTCAGGTGAGGCACGAGGAGGTCGGAGCTTTTGCGGCTTCGGCGCAGGCAAAGTTTTCGGGCAACCTTGCGGCCTGTTTCGGGACATCGGGACCCGGCGCGGTCCATCTTCTCAACGGTTTGTACGATGCCAAGATGGATCATGCGCCGGTCATTGCGATAACCGGTCAGGTGGCGACGGGTTACGTCGGAACCTCGTATCATCAGGAGATCGATACGACCGCGCTGTTCGCGGACGTTTCCTGCTATAACGTGCAGGTGTCCGACACGGACCAATTGCCGGAGGTCTTCCAAGAGGCGTGCCGTGCTGCGATCGCTAACCGCGGCGTTGCTCACATTTCCCTGCCGACCAATATTTCGAGCCAGCGGGTTTCAGGCGGCGAAGCGCGACTGCGAACCTTTTCGCGTCCGGGCCGCACACTGCCCGATCCGGCAGATTGCAATTCCGCGATCGACTTGCTCGCCAAAGCGCGCAAGCCGGCGATTTTGGCGGGCATCGGCTGCGCCAACGCATGTGACGAGCTCGTCGCCTTCGCCGATCATGTCGGTGCACCGATCGTCAGGACCTTGCGAGCCAAGGATGTCATTGACGACGACCATCCGCTTTGTGTGGGTGGCATTGGTCTGCTCGGCGGAACCCCCGGCATTCACGCGATGGAGAATTGCGATGTGCTGTTGATGGTCGGTACGGACTTTCCTTACCGGGAATTCTATCCAGAACACGCGAAAGTCATCCAGATCGACAATGTCGGGACGCACGTGGGGCGCCGCCGGGCGGTCGATGTCGGGCTGGTCGGAGACGCCGGCCCAACGTTGGCTCAGTTGCGCTCTGGACTGACGCCAAGCGGCGACCGCTCTTTCCTCGACGATTGCCGTGCGCGCATGAGTGCCTGGCAGGAACGCCAGCTGGCCAAGCGGAGCCGGGGCGACGTACCGATATATCCGCCGCGCCTGATCGCCGAGATATCGGATGCGGCACCCGAAGATGCCATATTTGTCGTCGATACGGGAACCAGCACAGCCTGGGCCGCGCGCCACCTTGCCATCGGTCCAAAGCAGAGTTTCCAGATCTCGGGTGGCCTTGCCTCCATGGGTTTTGCCTTGCCGGCCGCGATCGGAGCGCAGCTGGCATTCCCGGCCCGCCGCGTGATCGGGATTGCCGGAGATGGCGCATTCGGAATGCTCATGGCCGACTTCATTACCGCTGTGCGGTACGATTTGCCGATCGTCATGATAGTGCTGCGTAATGACAGGCTCGCTTTCATCACGCTGGAACAGGAGGCGGCCGGCCTGCCGGACTGGGGCACCGAAGTGGCCAATCCGGACTATGCGAAATTTGCCGAAGCCTGCGGCGGGATCGGGTTCACGATCTCGCACCCTGAGGAAATTGCCCCCGCGCTGGAAGCCGCGCTGGCGTCAGGTCGCCCGGCGGTACTCGACGTGGCCGTAGACCCGAACGCCTTGATCGTCCCGCCCAAGATCGGCTTCGGTCAGGCGGCGAATTTCACGATCGCGAAGCTGAAGGAAGCGCTGGATAAATTTTGATCTGCCGCGACATCAGCGAGCCATTCGGCAGCGATCGACGTGTCTGCTAGCCCGAACGTCCCGACCGAGCGCGCCCGCGGCGCTCGCGTGACGTATCCGCCGCTCGGACCTATCGGCCGTCACCGGATAAGCCCCACAGCTCAAGCAGCCGGGTGTAGCTGCGTTCGCCCCTGTGGGGGTCGTCTGTGCTGCCGCCCATGCGCGCCAGGCGCGCGTCCATTTCGGCCTTGTCCGCTTCGAGCGGGTTGGACTTGATGCCCGATCCTTCCACGATCCGGTTCATCAGGTTGAAGAGGCCGCAGATGCTGACGGCGTCGAACAGCGCTCGCTCGTCCCATCCGGCCGCGTAAACGCGATCGGCGTCCGCCTGAATCATCATTGCCGGGGTGCGGGTGAGTTTCCCGACATAGGCGAGGAGCGGCTTCATGCGCTGATCGACACCGCTGCTTTCGAGATCGGTCAGAAGCGTCTCGAAAAATGCCCCGTCGATGCCGAACGCGCGCGCAGCGACAACGTGGGCGCCATGACAATACGTGCACGAGTTCAGACCCGAGACATAGGCAGCGATCAGCTCGCGCTCGGCTACCGTCAGCGGTGACGGGTCGCGTAGCAGCCGATGATGATATTCCAGCAAAGGGGCGACACTGTTCGGGAACCGCTTAAAGACCTTATCGAGCCCCGGCGGTCCCTCGATCGACGGAAACACATTCATCTCGACACCTCATTTTCCGTTTTGTCCGATCGAAAGGTCGCGCGCGCGAGGGCGCTGCGCTGCACGACTGTCACCAGACACAGACCGGCATAGACCCAGGCAAACAGCGCGAACTGGGAAGGCCTTAGGCACATCAGCACGAAGACGACGATCGTCTCGGTGCCCTCGGCCAGCCCGGTGTTGTAGAAAAAGCTCTTGTGGCCGTGGGCGCGGGTTTCGACCCCGCGCTTGGCGGCCAGCGTCGCGTAGGCAAGAAAGCTGACCCCGGTGAGCGTGAAGGCGGCGATCAGGACCATGGCCGCGACCGCGTTTTCGGCCGCCGCGAAGCCGAAGCCCGTCGGCACGGCCACGTAGAAAGCGAAATCGGCGACAATATCGAGGTAGCCGCCGAAATCGGTCTGCCGGGTTGCGCGGGCAACGGCTCCGTCGAGCCCGTCAAGCAGCCGGTTGAGCAAGACCAGACCGAGACCAAGCTCAAAGCGTCCATGTGCAATGGCGAAGGCGGCGGCGAGCCCAGGCAAGAGACCCAGCAATGTGACGGTATTCGGGCCGACGCCCCGCCGCGCAATCCAGCGGCCCGCCGCATCGAGCGGCGGGTCGATCAACGGGCGGAGCTTCGCATCCAACATCGAGCCCTCCTCAGTTCCAGGTCACGATGCCGATGACCGCGCCGGTCATGAGCGAGACCATGTTGCCCGCGAGCCAGCTTTTCATTCCCAGAGCCGCGACGTCGCTCCGGCGCTCGGGGCACAAGGTCCCGACGGTCGAGACGATCAGCCCCACGCTCGCCAGATTGGCAACGCCGCACAGCGAATAGGTCACGATAAGCAGCGAGCGAGGATCAAGCGTACCTTCGGGCAAGGCTGCAAGTTCCAGATAAGCAACGTATTCGTTGAGGATTGCCTTGGTGCCCATCAATCCGCCAGCGGCCGGTGCCTGGTCCCACGGAATGCCGATCGCCCACATCGCGGGTGCGAAAATCCAGCCGAGCAGGCGCTGCAGGGTCAGCGGCGCGCCGTCGACAAGCGGCGCGAACAGGAGGATCTGATCGGTAAGGTTCACTAGTGCAAAGATCACGATAATGATGCCCAGGACCGCGAGGACCAGCGTGACGCCGTCCGCCGTGCCGCGGATGAGGGCGTCCATGCTGCTTTCGTATTTAAGACCGGCTTCGGGCTCATCGCCATGGCTGTCCCCGTCATCTCCGGCGGTCGACAGTGGCACCATTAGCCGCGCGACGAGAACCGCTGCGGGCAGCGAGATTAGCGAGGCGACGATCATGTGCCCCACGGCGTTGGGCAAGGTCCGCGAAAGGGTCGTAGCGTAGAGCACCAGGATCGCACCCGAGATCGTCGCCATGATCAGCACCATGATCGCGAACAGATCCGACCGGCTCATCCGCGCGAACCACGCCTTCAGGACGAGCGGAGATTCCACCACTCCCAGAAACATCGTGGCGCCCGCTCCCAGGCCCACGATGCCGCTGACGCCCAGGGTTTTACGCAAGGCCCAGGACAGTCCGCGAACCGCAGCGCGCAGAACGCCCCAATGCCACAGCAGGGCGGCGATGGCGGAAAAAACGATGATCAGTGGCAGGATCTGGAACGCGACGATGACCGGCTCTTCGGCGCCGGCCTTCAGTACGAAGGGGATCGGCGCCCCGCCGGTATAGCCGAACATGTAACTCGACCCGACTAGGGTCGCCCGCTCGATCGCCGAGACCGCACTGTTGGCATAGCCGACCAGCGTCCACACGAACGGCACTCGCGTCACCACCACAGCGACCGCGAACTGCAAGCCGAGCGCTCCGGCGATCCAGCGCCAGCCAGGCCGCGCTGCACGATCTTCCGATACCGCCCAGGCGATCAGGAGTATCGCGGATATGCCGATCAGGCCCTGCAGACTGTTTATCGCGTCAAGCATCGCGCTTTCCATCATCAGAACTTGTAGGCCAGGCCGAACTGGAATTGCCGTGGTGGACCCGCGTTACGCTGGACGAAGGGCGCGCCGCCGCCGAACTGCACCTGGTTGGACGTCGTCGCCGCATTCGCAAAGCCGGACTCGTTGTTGGCATTGAACAGATTCAACACATCGGCACTTGCTTCGAGCTGTCCACCGAGGACCGGAAGCGTATATCTTACGCCCAGATCGACGGCCGCCGACCACGGAAGTCGTTCAGAATTTCTCCTCGCGCCGGGGTAGCGATCCGAATTGCCGACGAAGTTCTCGCCAAAACTCGCGCCATCGCCGTTGAGGTCCTGGGTGCCGAAAATCCGGGCATCGGGAACGAGGTTCACCGGCTGACCCGACTGGAACAGCCCGGCGATGGTGAGAGTCAGACCTTCAAGCGGATAGAAGAACCCGATCGCGGAGATGACATGGCGCCGGTCATTCGCGGACGGGCCCCATTCGGAGGCGAAGTCGTTTCCGTCGGCGGCGCGAAAATTGATGTCATCGGTATCGTTCTTCAGGCTGGAGAGCGTGTAGGCTGGCCGGAAGCCGTAGAAGTCGTCGCCGCGCGCCTTGTTTGCCTGCAGGATGAGCGCCTTGTATTCGGCCTCTCCCGCCATTTCCGTCACGGTGATCTGCCGCGCGCCGCCTGGCACCAGCGCAATCGGCCGGCTTGCATCGGCGGCCGACTGCGAGCGGACGAGACCGAGCTGCTGCGCCAGGGCCAGGCGAGCCTGGCTATCGGGCGCGGCCCGCAGGAGCGCGATGTTGGCTTCGGTTAGGTTGGCGAGGTTGGGAGTAAAGGCCGCCGGCGCGTTGAGATCGCGCAAACGAGCGAGCTTGCGCGAGCGGCTGTAGACGGCATCCGCGCTCAGCGTGACCGTGCCGCTTGCCTGGAACTGGTAGCCCGCGCTCAACTGGATTGCGGAGGGATTGTCATATCCGTCCGGACTGAGAATGCGCGCCTCGTTTATGATCGTGGTATCCCGCAACTGTTGCACCTGATCGGGCGCAGGGCAGAGCGAGACTTTCGCGCAAGCGGGCGACACGGTCAGGTTGCCATCGAAGGTCAGATCGGAAAGGCTGGCCCTTTCCGGGATGATGCCCAGCGACTGCAGCTGCCCCAGCTGCGCCAGAAAACCCGGTGAGCGCGTATTGCGCTGGAGCGCATCGGAGATCACCGCGTAGGACAAGTTACCGTAGAACAGGCCTGCGCCGAAACGCAGTGTCGAACGCGCATCGGGACGATAATTCACAGCGAAGCGCGGCGCGACATTGTCGTGATCGCCGCCCTTGCCACCCTTCCCCGACAGGCTGTCGTAATCGTAGCGCAGGCCGAGGGTCGCAGTGAGCTGCGAGGTGGGCTGCCATTCGTCCTCGACATAGAACGCCAGTTGCGTCTGCGTCGTGCCGAAGCGTTGCGGGCGCAGCTCCACCGCGTAGTTGACCACGGTGGGATCGAGCGCGAGGATCTCGCTTAGTTCCAGATCGAGGCCAACGCCGCTCCGAGCCAGCGCCGCAAGTTGGGTATCGGTCAGCCGCACGGTGTAATTGCCATCGGGATTCCCCCCGCCCAGCAGGCTCATATCTGAACGGATTGCGTCGATACCGGCGGTCAGCTTGTGGTCGCCAACATGGCGCTGGAGACGGTGGGTCGTCTGCCAGCTTTCCTCCAGACTGTCGAAGACGAACCCGGGATGCCCGACTATCCCCGCCGTCAGCCCGCTTGGCCCCTGCACCGTGACTTGCGGTCCGGGACCGGCGATGGGCTCGCCATAGTCCCAGCGGAAGCGGCTGTACTGGAGAGCGCCGTCATAACTCCATTGATCACCGGAATAGGCGGCAGTCGCAGCGACCAGCGTCGAGTGCCGGTCCTGCCGCGACCCGGCGGAGGGAAAGGTGGCGTTCCCGCCCCCCAGCGCGCCACCGGGCCGGTCGATGGTTACCCGGCCGACATTGGCGCGCAGCGACAGGGTCCACCGCTCGGTCAGCCGATGATCGAGCCTTGCCGAACCAAGATGAAACTCATTGTCGCCGGTGACGCTCTCGACCACGCCTAGCAGCGGTGCATCGACAATCTGTTCGTTGTGATCGCGGGTAACCTCGTAATTGGCGTAAAAGAACGTGCGGTCGCGGACGATCGGCCCACCGAGGCTTGCACCGGCCTGATACCGCTCAAAGCTCTCGCCCACCGGATTGCCGGTCAGGTCACCGCGGGGGAACGGCGAGCGCGCATCCAGCGGACGGCCGGGCCGCACCAAACCGTAGACCTCGCCGTGAAACTCGTTCGATCCCGAGGGCGTGGTGTAGTTGACGATGCCGTTTGCGGTGCGCCCGTATTCGACCGAGTAGGAGTTGGCGAGCACCGTCACCTCGCGGGTAAAGCCGAGTGGAACGGGAAATTTGATCCCGCCGAGGAAGTTCTCGTTATTGTCGAGCCCGTCGATCAAGTAGTTGGTGTCCAGGCCGTTGGAGCCGTTGATCGAGATCGACGGCGCCTCGGGAAAAAAGCCGGTCGAGGGTACGACGTTGGGCAGGCGAACAAGCGCTCCGATGACATCGCGCCCCTCGACCGGCAGCGCCTGCAGTTCTCGCGCCTCGAGAGAAGCAGACACCTCTGCATTGACCGCATTCAGGCCGCTTACCGAACGCAGTCCGGTGACGACAATTGTGCTTTCGCCCTGACCGACCCTGAGCGTCACGCTGCTGGTAAAATTTGCGCGCAAGGAAACGTCGCGCGATGTGATTTCGGCCTCATCATCGTCGGTCTTCGCAGAGACCCGGTACCTCCCTGCTGTAGAGAGCCCCTCGATCCGAGCCTGGCCATTCGCATCGGTGAGGACCGTGCGCTCGTATCCGATGCTATCGTTGGTGATGCGGATTTCGGCACCCGGTACGGGTTCGCCGCTCGTCGCGTCGACGACTGCGACAGTAATCCCCGCTTGCTGGGCATAAGCGGGCGAAGCGACGCAGGCCGCGATCGCGCAAGCCGCGCTGCCGAGAGGAAGAGCGGTCATTCGCATTCAGACGGTCCCGTCGGATCAAAGGTCGTGGTGAAGGGGCAGGCGCAAGGGCGGGGACGGATCATTGCGCGGTCCGGCGCGCCTCGAGCCAGCTATCGAGCGACCAGCGATCCTCTTCGCGCATGGCGACCAGCAGCAGGCTGGCGAAGGCGAGCGCAAGCGAAGGGAAGAACAGCACGTTGCTCGTCTCGGGTGTCAGCAGATAGAGCCCCAGTGGATCGACCAGGTATTTCCAGATGGTCAGCGCCCCGAACACCAGCACCACGGCCTGCGCGATCAGCGCAAAGCGCCGAAACAGCCCGACGATGACGAGGACCCCGATGATCAGCAGGGCGGCGCCCCAAGCGACCTGAATCGCCTCGGCCGATCCGATGCCGGAATAATATTTTGCGCTCACCCCGGCGCCTTTCTCCGGCGCCATGACCCGAATGAGTCCCCAGATGACGAGGAGGAGGGCGGTGGCGACGCGCAGGCCGGCCAGTGCAAACTGTTTCATCGGTACTCCTTTCAATCTGTGTCGCTGATGTCCGGGCGTGGCTATCCGCGCCGCCAGCGGTGATACCGCTCGACCAGGGCCAGCAGCCGCTCCGGAACATGCTTCTTTTTCCATTCGCCGGCTGCGAATTTGTTCGCCTCGGCGAGTGTCGGATAGGTGTGGATGGTGCCCAGAATCTTGTTGAGGCCAAGGCCGTGTTTCATCGCGAGCACATATTCGACCAGCAGCTCGCCCGCGTGGGCGCCCACGATCGTTACGCCCAGAACGCGGTCCTTGCCGGGCGGTGTGATGACCTTGACGAAGCCGCTGGTCTCGCTTTCGGTGATCGCCCGGTCGAGCTCGTGAAGCGGATAGACCGTGACTTCGTGCGCGACGCCCTGCTCTGCCGCCTCCTGCTCGTTGAGGCCCACCCGCGCCACTTCGGGGTCGAGGAAGGTCGTCCACGGAATAACCCGATAATCCGCCGTGAAGCGCCAGAACTGCCCGAAAAGGGCATTGACGCTGGCGAACCACGCCTGGTGCGCGGCGGTGTGGGTGAACTGGTAGGGACCGGCTACGTCGCCAGCGGCATAGATGTTGGGATAGAGCGTCGCCAGGTAATCGTCGGTGATCACGGTCTTTTCCGTATCGATACCCAGCTCTTCCAAGCCGTAGCCAGTGAGACGCGCCTTGCGGCCGATCGCGACAATCAGCGCATCGAATCCGACGCGGCGGTCACTGCCTTCGGCTCTCAGAACGGCAATCTTCTGGCCGTCCTGGTCCTCGAATCCGATCGCGTTATGGTCAGTCAGGACTGTCACGCCGGACGCCTCGAGACTGGCCCTTGCGAGCTGGGATACTTCCCGGTCTTCGCGGGCCAGCACCCGGTCGCCCCGCTCCACTTGGGTCACTTTCGCGCCCAGTCTCGAGAAGGCCTGCGACAGCTCGCAGCCGATCGGACCGCCGCCGAGTACGACGATACGGCGCGGAATTTCGTCGAGCTCGGCGAACTTCTCCCACAACGTGTCGCTGGTCAGAAAGCCGGTGTCCGCCAGGCCCGGGAGGTCGGGTACGAGCGGTTCGGCCCCCGCCGCGATCACGACCGCGCGCGTTGTCAGGCGCCGGGTAGCGCCATTGTGTCCGGCGATCTCCACCGTCCATGGGTCGATCAGCCGCGCATAGCCCTGCACCACATCGACA
>CAZHWG010000035.1:0-10396 GCA_964535925.1 uncultured Sphingorhabdus sp. | reverse complement strand
GAACTTGCGACCCCACCCGTGTGAAGGGTGTGCTCTACCACTGAGCTACGCGCCCCCGGCGGGCCTGCGACGCGCTCACTAAGCAAGCGATGCGTGAAAGGCAATCGGCGATCACCATCATGCGCCCGTCGATGCACCATCTCCATCGCCACACATGCCGAAGGCGGCGCGTTTCCGCGCCGCCTTCTCGCCGGGACCAGCCCGGGCAAAAGCGAGGAAGCCATGGCTCCCCGCCCGCATCTTGTTACTTGTTGACCGAGTCCTTGAGACCCTTGCCGGCCTTGAACTTGGGCTGGGTCGATGCCTTGATCTGCATCGTTTCGCCAGTGCGCGGGTTACGGCCGGTCGAGGCCTTGCGCTGCGAGGTCGAAAACGTGCCGAAACCGACGAGACGGACTTCGCCGCCGCGGCCCAGCTCACCCGAGATGCTGTCGAAAACTGCTTCGACGGCGCGGCTCGCATCGCTCTTGCTCAGACCGCTGCTGTCAGCGACCGACGAAATGAGATCTTGCTTGTTCATGCCTAGGGAACCCCTGTCTAAAGTTTATGTCGTTACCAGACTCGTTGCGTGGTGGCCGCAGTAAGGCCCCATTCCCGTCCGATGTCAAAGCAAAAGCGGTAAAAAACGACGCAAATCGCCCAAAAAGAGTGGCGAAGTGCAACCTGACGCCCCTTAGTGCGGCAATCGGACACTTCCCTCGCCGCCCGGATGCGGCAGCGGCTGCGCGGCCAGCTCGTCGGCTTCGGTCCACTCGATCGCGTCGATCGTCGCGGTCAGCGCAATCTTGAGCACGTCATCGACATGCTCGGCGGTATGGATTTCGAGCGCATCGCGAATCGATTGCGGGATTTCGACGAGATCCTTTTCGTTCTCAGCCGGGATGACGACGGTCGTTATGCCGCCGCGCAAGGCCGCGAGCAGCTTCTCCTTGAGTCCGCCGATCGGCAGGACATGGCCGCGCAGCGTGACTTCGCCGGTCATCGCGACGTCCTTGCGGACAGCGACGCCGGTCAGCGTCGAGATCATCGCGGTGACCATGCCGACACCCGCCGAGGGGCCATCCTTGGGGACCGCGCCTTCGGGCAGATGGATATGGATGTCCTTGCGCGCGAACAGGCTGGGCCGGATGCCGTACGACGGCGCGCGCGCCTTGACGTAGCTCATCGCCGCCTGGATCGATTCGGTCATCACCTCGCCAAGCTTGCCGGTCGTCTTGACCTGGCCCTTGCCCGGGACGGTGACCGCCTCGATCGTCAGCAGCTCGCCGCCGACCTCGGTCCAGGCAAGCCCGGTGACCGCGCCGATCTGGTCTTCCTTGTCACCCACGCCGTGGCGGAACTTGCGGACCCCGGCGAAGTCAGCGAGATTTTCGGGCGTCACCGTGACGCTCTCGGCCTTGTTCTCGAGGATACGGCGCAAAGCCTTGCGGGCGAGGCGCGCGATCTCGCGTTCGAGCGTGCGGACGCCCGCTTCGCGCGTGTAAAAGCGAATGAGGTCGCGCAGGCCTTCGTCGGTCAGCGTAAATTCGCCGTCCTTCAGCCCGTGCATCTCGATCTGCTTGGCGATCAGGTGGCGCTTGGCGATCTCGACCTTTTCGTCCTCGGTATAGCCTTCGAGGCGGATGATCTCCATCCGGTCGAGCAGCGGCTGCGGCAGGTTGAGCGTGTTCGCGGTGGTGACGAACATCACGTCGCTGAGGTCGAGGTCGATCTCGAGATAATGGTCCTGGAACTTGTTGTTCTGCTCGGGATCGAGGACCTCGAGCAGCGCCGAGGCGGGATCGCCGCGGAAATCCTGGCCGAGCTTGTCGATCTCGTCGAGCAAGAACAGCGGGTTCGAGGTGCCGGCCTTTTTGAGGTTCGAGACGATCTTGCCGGGCAGCGAGCCGATATAGGTGCGACGATGGCCGCGAATTTCGGCTTCGTCGCGCACACCGCCCAATGACTGGCGGACAAATTCGCGACCCGTTGCCTTCGCAATGCTCCGCCCGAGGCTGGTCTTGCCGACGCCCGGGGGGCCGACGAGGCACAGGATCGGCCCCTTCAGCTTGTTGGTGCGCGCCTGGACCGCGAGATATTCGATGATCCGGTCCTTGACCTTTTCGAGCGCATAATGGTCGTCGTCGAGCACCTTCTGGGCGACCGCGATGTCCTTCTTGAGCTTCGTCTTCTTGCCCCAGGGGAGGCCGAGCAGGATGTCGAGATAATTGCGAACGACGGTCGCTTCGGCCGACATCGGCGCCATCCCGCGGAGCTTCTTGAGCTCGCCGAGCGCCTTGGCCTTGGCCTCTTTCGACATTTTGAGCTTTTCGATCTTGGTCGCAAGTTCGGCGAGTTCGTCGCCGTCCTCGCCGCCCTCGCCGCTGCCGAGTTCGCGCTGGATCGCCTTCAACTGCTCGTTGAGGTAATATTCGCGCTGGGTCTTTTCCATCTGGCGCTTGACGCGCCCGCGGATTTTCTTCTCGACGTTGAGCACGCCGAGCTCGCCCTCCATGAAGGCGAAAACCATTTCGAGCCGCTTCAGCGGATCGAATTCGCTGAGGATCGCCTGCTTGTCGGCAACCTTGACCGAGATATTGGCGGCGACGGCATCGGCGAGCTGCGCCGGATCGTCGATCTCGCCGAGCTGGACCGCGGTTTCGGTCGGCAGTTTTTTGTTGAGCTTCGAATAGTTTTCGAACTGTTCGGTCACGGTGCGCATCAGCGCCTTGGCCTCGACACTGTCGAGTTCGCGCTCGTCGAGCAGTTCGACCTCGCCGACCTGATAGTCGTCCTCGCGGATAAGGTCGGTCAGGCGCGCGCGCTGCTTTCCTTCGACGAGCACGCGGACGGTGCCGTCGGGCAGCTTGAGCATCTGCAACACGGTGGCGAGCACGCCGAGGTCGTACATGTCGTCACGCCCGGGGTCGTCCTCGGCCGGGTCCAGCTGCGCGACGAGGAAAATCTGCTTGTCCGATTCCATCGCGCGTTCGAGCGCGACGACCGATGCATCGCGGCCAACGAACAGGGGCACGATCATCTGCGGGAAGATGACGATGTCGCGCAACGGCAACAGGGGAAATTTCTGGTTCATTCTCACTCCGGACGTGAGAGCGCGAGGGGGCGCTCCGATCCACAATATGTGTGCAGCGTGGCACAGGTTCAACCGCTAGAATAGCAGCGCTGCGTTAAGAAAATGGACAAAGCGAGGCTCGACGGTCTGATCCTCCTCGAGTTTCGAGCCGAGCCTGTCGAAGCCCTGCCTATGGTTCGTGGACCAAAGCCGAAAACCGAACGGCCCTTCGATACACCCCTGCGGGCCTACTCAGGACAAACGGTTGTATGTCGGCGTAAAATCCCGGCGATGCGTTCAGAACGGCATCTTGAAGCCCGGCGGCAGCGGCATGCCCTGCGTTGCCTTGCCCATTTCCTCGTTGCTCGCGGCATCAGCCTTTGCACGCGCGTCGTTGAACGCGGCAGCGATCAGGTCTTCGAGCATCTGCTTGTCGGCGGGAACAATCAGGCTGTCGTCGATCGACACGCCCAATATCCGCCCCTTGGCGGTCGCGCGGACCTTGACGAGGCCGCCGCCGGCGGCGCCCTCGACCTCAATCGCGTCGAGCTTGCCCTGCGCTTCGGACATCTGTTCCTGGATCCGTTCGGCGGCTTCCTGCGCCGCCTTGAGCATCTCTTCCATCGATTTCATGATGCGCTTTTCCTGTCTTGTTGTTCGAGAGGGGGGAGGAGCTGGGCCTCGGGGAAATGGTCGAACGCGGCCTTGACGACGGGCAGCGCCTTGATCTCGGCTTCGCGCTGCGCCTTGGCGGCGTGCTCGCGTTCGAGCAGCGAGGGCTCACCTTCGTCGTCACCGATCGTGACGGTCCAGCGGTGCTGGCTGACCTTGCCCAGCGCGTCGACGAGATCGCGGCACAGCTCATCGTCGACGCGATCGCCGCGTGCGATGACCAGCCGGTCGGTCGTGATCGACACCGGCCGGACATGATCGTGCGTCTGCTGCGCCAGTCGGCCCTTGCCCGCGCGCCACAGCATCTCGACGATATCGCTCAGCGACGGCGCTTCGGTCGGGGCAAGCGACGCAGGCGCCTCGGGCTCTGCCCATGGCGCGATTGCCCCGATCGGCTGTTCAGCCTGCGATTCGGCTGGCCGGGGAACCGGTGCCGGTTCGCTTTGTGTTGCGGGGGCCGCCTGGGCGGTGCGGCCGTGCTCGGCAGGCGCCTCGGACGTGGCAGTATCGGCTTCGGGTGACTCCGGAGTGCTCGCCAGTCCGCGCGCCAGCGCCCCGGGATCGGGCATCGTCGCGGCATAGCATATCCTGAGTGTCGCCATTTCGAGCGCTTCGAGCGGCATCGCCGCGCGCGCAACCTCGTCGTGCGCCTTGAGCAGCAGCTGCCACAAGCGATGCAGCGCGGCATGGCCGATCTGGTTGGCCCAGCCGCGCATCGCCTCGCGATCGGCCTCGGGCAGGCCCGGGTCGACCGCACGGCCGACCTTGGCGAGCGTCACCGCGTGCGTCAGGTCGAGCAGCCCGCAGACAAGCGACAACGGCTCGGCGCCCAGCGCATAATGCTCGGCGAGGCCGTCGATCATCGCCCGTGTCTCGCCCGCGATCATGTGGCCGAACAGGCGCCTTACCGCACCGCGATCGGACAGGCCGAGCATGACGCGGACCTGCGCCGCGGTGACCTTGCCCTCGCCGTCGAGATCGGCATGTGCGATCGCCTGGTCGAGGATCGACAGGCCGTCGCGGACCGACCCTTCGGCGGCGACCGCGATCAGGTGAAGCGCCTCGGGCTCGGCGGTGCAGCCTTCCAGTTCGATGATCCCGGCAAAATGCCTTTCGAGCATGTCGACGGTGATCCGCCTGAGGTCGAACCGCTGGCAGCGCGACAGCACGGTGACCGGCAGCTTGTTGACCTCGGTCGTCGCGAAGATGAACTTCACGTGCGGCGGCGGTTCCTCGAGCGTCTTCAATAGGCCGTTGAACGCGGCCTTCGACAGCATGTGGACCTCATCGATGATGTACACCTTGTAGCGCGCCGACACCGCGGCATAGCGCGACGCATCGACAATCTCGCGGATGTCGTCGATGCCGGTGTGGCTCGCGGCATCCATTTCGATGACGTCGATATGGCGCCCCTCAGCGATCGCCTTGCACGGTTCGCACTGCCCACACGGATCGATCGTCGGACCGCCGTCGCCGTCGGGGCCGATACAGTTCAACGCCTTGGCGATCAGCCGCGCGGTCGTCGTTTTGCCGACCCCGCGCACGCCGGTCATCAGGAAGGCATGCGCGATGCGATCGCGCCGGATCGCGTTGGCCAAAGTCTGGACCATCGCATCCTGGCCGATCAGCGCATCGAAGCTCTGCGGACGATATTTGCGCGCAAGCACGCGATAAGGCTGAGTGGATTCGGTCATTGCCGCCAAGGATAGGGGCAGGCGCGGTAGAATGCGAGAGCCACGATACGAAACTTGGCGGCGCAAAGCGCGAACCAGCGACGGGGTAGACTTCCGGAGGCTTGCCCGCCGTGGCATCGGCGAAGGCGGGTGAGAGCCGGAACGACCCGCGGCGAATTCGTTGCGGCTGCTTCCTTCCGGATCTGACCGGGTTGGCGAAGACCACGTCCGCCCGACTCTCGACCGGCCATATGGCGGCTGATCGGCCCGATGGCAAGATGGCGGTCGCTATCCCCCGCGCATGTCGCGGCTGGTCGGCGGGATCGCGACGGTCAGGCTGTCGAGGTTCTCGGCAAGATCGATCTGGCACGACAGGCGGCTGTGGCGCGTCACGCAGGCGGCGAGATCGAGCATGTCGTCCTCCATCTCGCTTGCGGGCGGCAGCTTGGCGAAATCCTCGGCGGCGACGACGACATGGCAGGTCGAGCACGCCATCTGCCCTTCGCACGTGCCTTCGAGCGGCATGCCCTCGGCCTGCGCAAGCGCGAGCAGGTTGGTTCCGGCGGGGGCTTCGGCGACGGTGCGCGTTTGCCCGTCGGCATGGATGAAGGTGACGCGGGTCATCGCGTCACGCCTGCGCGACCGCGGCGGCGTTGATGCGTTCGAGCGCTTCGACCAGCTCGTCTCGCGTCGTGTAGCGGCCGAAACCAATGCGGATCGACGAGCGAGCCTCGCGCCCAGCCAGGCCCAGCGCGGCAAGCACGTGGCTCGGGCGGCCAGAGCCGCTCGCACAGGCGCTGCCGAGCGAGAAGGCGATGTCGCGCAATTCGGAGACGAGCCGCGCGGCATCGAGGCCTTCGCGGCGGATATTGAGATTGCCGCGATAGCGATGCTCGATCGAGCCGTTGATCGTCCAGTCGGCGAGCAGCGGAAGCGCCGCGTTCCACAGTTCGGCAACATGCGTCGCATCGCTATCGAAGCGATCGCGCGCGAGCCGCGCCGCCGCGCCGAAGCCGGCGCACAAAGCGGGCGACAGCGTGCCTGAGCGCAGCCCCTGCTCCTGCCCGCCGCCGTGGATCAGAGGCGCAACCGATACCCCTTTGCGGATCCACAAGGCGCCGATCCCCTTGGGCCCGTGAATCTTGTGCGCCGAGATCGCGACGAGATCGAGGTCCGACGGAATTGCGACGCGGCCATAGCCCTGGACGCAGTCGCTGAACATCGCGGCACCCGCGGCGCGGGCGAGCACGGCAATATCGGCAACCGGCTGGATCACGCCGATCTCGTTGTTGACCAGCATCGTCGCGACGAGCGCGGTGCGCTGGTCTATCGCCGCGTCGGCGACCGCCAGATCGACGATCCCGTCGCTCGCCACGGGCAGCAGCACCGCCTCGTAGCCGCGAGCCTCCATATACCGCACCGTGTCGAGCACCGCGGCATGTTCGGTCGCAATGGTGACGATGCGGTTGCGACCGTCCGCGGGTCGGTCGGGCAACGCCCCGCGGATCGCGAGGTTGATCGCCTCGGTCGCGCCGCTGGTAAAGATCGTCCGCCCGCCTTCCGGGAACAGCGCCGCGACCGAATCGCGCGCGACCTCGACTGCGGCGGCGGCGGCGCGGCCCGGCGCGTGCTTGCTGTGCGGATTGGCGTGCTGGTCGCGCAGCCACGGCTCCATCGCGGCAAAGGCTTCGGGCGCGAGCGGTGTCGTCGCCTGGTAATCGAGATAGATCATGCGCTCGCCTTCGCCCGCGCTGCGACGCTGCGCCAGACCTCGATGAAGCGATAGACGTCCTCGCGCCGCGTCTGTGGACCGAAGCTGACGCGGATCACCTCGCCCACCGCGGCATCGTCGAGGCCCATCGCCTTCAATACATGGCTCGGCTTGAGCGTGCCCGACGAGCAGGCGCTGCCCGCCGACACCGCGATTCCCGCCATGTCGAACTGGATCAGCTGCGCGGTCGCAGGCGTGCCCGCCATGCGATAGGCGCCGATCGTCGCGAGCCGCTGCGCGCCGTCGGCGATGACCTCGCCGCCGCCCGCCGCAATCGCGTGTTCGAGCTGGCGCCGCAGGTCGGCGGCGCGGTCGATCCAGTTGCGCGATGCGGTGAGCGCAGTCGCGAAGCCGATCACGCCGGGCAGGTTCTCGGTGCCGCCGCGATAGCCCTTTTCCTGGCCGCCCGCCGGGGTCAGCTCGGCCAGGTCGCGCACGAGCAGCGCACCGACACCCGGCGGTCCGCCCAGCTTGTGCGCGCTGACCGCGATGAAATCGGCTTGCGGTAATGGTAATTTGCCCGCGCTCTGCGATGCATCGGCGAGCATCAGCCCGCCGGCTTCGCGCACGAGTGCGAGCAGCGCTGCGCTGTCCTGGACGACGCCGGTTTCGTTGTTGACCGTCTGGATCGCGACGAGGCTGCGCGTATCGCTATCGGCAAGCGCGCCTTCGAGTGCTGCGGGAAACACGCGCCCGCGCCGCCCGACCGGAATGCGCGGCGCATCGGGCACGGAACGCAACACCGCGTCGTGCTCGACCGCAGAGACGAGCACGCGGGGCGCCTTGGCGCGCGTCAGGGCAATCGTGATCGCCTCGGTCGCGCCGCTCGTCAGGATGATCTCGCCGTCCCAGCCGAGCGCGTCGGCGATGGTCGCACGCGCGCTTTCGAACGCGCTGCGCGCGCGCCGCCCCTCGGCATGCGGCGACGACGGATTGGCCCATTCGGCCATCGCGTTGGCCATCGCGGCGCGCACTTCGGAAAGGATCGGCGTCGTCGCGGCGTGATCGAGATAGAGGCGATCCGACGGATCGGCGGACGGGGGGGCGGTCATGCTGGCGACGTGCCATTCCTTCGGTTGCGAAACGGGGCTTAACCTCTATATAGGCGCCACGCGCATCGCCACCAGAACTTCGCCGGACGCGCCGGCTAAACTGGCTGTCGCTGCGACGATCCCATCACCTGATTCAAGGTATCCGATGCCAGACGTCATTTTCCCCGGTCCCGAAGGCCGTCTCGAAGGGCGTTTCAGCCCGCCGCCGCGCCCGCGCGCACCGATCGCGATGATCCTCCATCCGCATCCGCAAAGCGGCGGGACGATGAACGATCGCGTCACGCTCGCGCTGTACAAGACGTTTGCGCGCCGCGGGTTCGGTGTCCTGCGCTTCAACTTTCGCGGTGTCGGACGCAGCCAGGGCACGTTCGACAACGGCATCGGCGAATTGAGCGATGCCGCATCAGCGCTCGACTGGGTGCAGAGCTTCCATCCCGAAGCATCGACGACCTGGGTCGGCGGATTCGGCTTCGGCGCGCTGATCGGCATGCAATTGCTCATGCGTCGCCCCGAAATTCGCGGCTTCATATCGGTCGCGCCGCCCGCCAACATGTATGATTTCAGCTTCCTTGCGCCCTGCCCCGCTTCGGGCATCATGGTCCAGGGCGCCGCGGACGAGGTCGTCACCCCGGGCTCGGTCGAGAAGCTGGTCGAGAAGCTGCGCACGCAAAAACACATCACGATCCATCACGACGTGATCCCGCGCGCCAACCATTTCTTCGAGAACGAATTCGACGAGATGATGAAGTCGGTCGACAACTATCTCGACATGCGGCTCGACCCCAACTGCCCGATCAAATAGGCGGTTTCAGGCCTATTCGACCTGCTGGTTAACGAGGCTTTCGCCGCGCTCGTTGGGAATCGTCCAGATGGCGAGGTTGACCAGCATGACGAGCGCCGCGAGGACCATCAGGCCGAGCTTCTTGACCGGCATGCCGCGGCGCCAGCCGACATAGGCGCCGATTCCCAGCGCGATCGCGGAGAGCATGATGAGCGATGGGATGAGACCGGCCATGCACCTGCCCTAGCGCGATCACGCGCCGGGGGTAAAGTGGCTCAGCTGGCGAGACGCACGACGAGCGCCAACGCACACACAACCGCAGCGCGCAGTACGGGTTCGGTGTCGAAGCTGGTAAGATGGGCGATTGTGTGGACCATGCGGCGATCCTAGCCGCCGGTGCTTAGCAAAAGGTTACGCCTTATGGTCTTTGGCCGCGCCCTCGCCTAGATACGGACGACCGACAGGGCTGCGCCCGATTCACGACCGTCGAGACTGGGAAAACGCCATGAAGATCGCCATCGCCTCCGACCACGCCGCGTTGCGGCTCAAGGCGCGTCTCGCCGACTGGCTGCGCGAGGCAGGGCACGATGTCGCCGATCTCGGCCCCGACACGCCCGACAGTGTCGATTACCCCGATTACGGATACAAGCTCGCCAAGCACGTCGCCGAAGGCAAGGCCGAGCGCGGCGTTGCCTTGTGCGGATCAGGCATCGGCATCTCGATGTCGGTCAACCGCAATCCCGCCTGCCGCTGTGTCCTGGCGTCCGAACCGCTGTCGGCGAAGCTGGGGCGCGAGCACAACGACGCCAACGTCATCGCGATGGGCGAACGCCTGATCGGCGAAGACATGGCGATCGCCTGCCTCGAAACGTTTCTCGCCACCGATTTTGCCGGCGGCCGCCACCAACGCCGGGTCGACAAATTGTCGGCCCCCGAGTGAAAGGATAACCTGTGTCTCTCGATATCAAGGACGCCCCACAATATACCCGTCCGAAAGGGTTTTTCAGCGATTCTGTTGCGATGACTGACGCTGCCGTCGATGCCGCGCTCAAGGATGAGCTGCGCCGCGAGCGCCACCAGATCGAGCTGATCGCGAGCGAAAACATCGTGTCCAAGGCGGTCCTCGAAGCGCAGGGCTCCGTCCTGACCAACAAATATGCCGAGGGCTATCCGGGTCGCCGCTATTATCAGGGTTGCGCTCCATCCGATGCCGTCGAAACGCTCGCAATAGAACGCGCCAAGTCATTGTTCGATTGTGGTTTCGCCAACGTCCAGCCGCATTCCGGTGCGCAGGCCAACGGCGCCGTCATGCTCGCGCTGACCAAGCCGGGCGACACCATACTCGGCATGAGCCTCGACGCCGGCGGCCACCTGACCCACGGCGCCAAGCCGGCG
>CAZHWG010000034.1:0-10414 GCA_964535925.1 uncultured Sphingorhabdus sp. | reverse complement strand
CTACAAACAGACGAACGACCACTTGACCCCGCTCGCCGACGATCGTCGCGACAGCCAGGCGGTCTATGTCGGGACGCGCTTCAAGTTCTGATTGCCCCGGGTCGCGACCTGGCGGCCCAGCATTTCCTTTTTTTCGGCAAGCGCATCGATCGCAGCCCAGCCGTGCGCGCCATGATTGCGCAAGGCGCTAAACCGGTCGGCGTCCATCCCGCCGAGCGCGATGCAGCGTCCATCAAAGCCGCCTGCCAGCTGCGCAAAACCGGCCATCCCGATCGGCTTGGCGCCCGTGTGGCTGCGCGTGGCAAAGACCGGCGAGATGAATATGATCGGTGTGCCCAGCCGCTTGGCAAGGTCAAGCTCGCGGCGACAGTGGACGGCCAACGACACCGGCGGCTGACCGCGCCCAAGACCGCGACGCGCCGAAGCGTGCGCGCCATCGGCTCCGGCAATCGGCTTTCCTGCGATCAAAACGACATGGCGCCGCGCGCGCGCAATCCGCAGCACGGCACGAAACAGGCGGTGCCGCGCGGGGGCAGGCGTGGCGTAATGACGAAATACGATTCCCGATCGCGGCGGCAATGCCCGCACGGCGGCAAGGAAATCGGCCATGCGTTCATCGCTGAACAGCCAGATTCGCGGCCGGTCGGCCCGGTCGGCGGCGACGAATCGCGAAGGGTGGCGGGCGGTCACGTCGGTCCGTATAGCAGCGCGCTATGACCCACGAAGTTGAAAGTGGCGCCGAGGCGCGCCTGACCGAAGTGACCGAACGGTTGGCGCATGCCGCAAGCCTCGCGGGGCGCGATGCCGACGCGGTGACGCTGATCGCTGTATCGAAAACGCAGCCGGTCGAAGCAATTGAAACGCTGATCGCCGCGGGCGTGCGCGATTTCGGCGAAAACCGCGTCCAGGAAATGCAGGCCAAATGGCCCGACCTTCGCGCCCGCCACCCCGATGTCCGGTTGCATTTCATCGGCCGATTGCAGTCGAACAAGGCCGCCGAGGCGGTGGCCTTGTGCGACGCGATCCACTCGGTCGACCGCACCTCGCTCGTCGATGCGCTGGCCAAGGCGATGGCGGAGATTGCCAACCCGCCGACACTGTACGTCCAGGTCGACATCGGCGAAGAGCCGCAAAAGGGCGGCGTGGCCATCGCCGACCTGCCAGCGCTGTTGGCTTATGCAAAGGAAAAGGGGCTGACGATCGCCGGGTTGATGGCGGTGCCGCCGCTCGATGTCGAACCGGCACCCTATTTCGCGCTGCTCGCCAAGCTCGCCGCCGAACACGGCCTCGCCGGTCTCAGCATGGGCATGTCGGGCGATTACGAGACTGCGGCAATGCTCGGGGCGACCTGCGTCCGTGTCGGCAGTGCGCTGTTCGGGGCGCGGACCTAGCCCGCCTTCTTCTTCCCCTCGCCCTTGACCACCCGTTCCTCGTCGCGCTTTTCCTTGAGCTCCTGAGGATCCTCGGGCGGGACGAAGCTGACCAGCTGGTCGCCGATATCGATCACCGGCCGCGCTTCCATCGAAAAGAACAACACGCGGCTGTCGGGCTTGATCACCGCGACGCTTTCGCCGCCGCAGGCCTTCATGTTCTCGCGATAGTCGTCGATCGAGAATTTCTCGGTGATGCGAGTCTGGCTGAACGCCCAGCCGGCCAGCAGGCGGTCGAGCAGCCCGTCGATCGTACGCCCGCTTTCAAGCAGGATGCGCCCGCGTTTCTGAAGCGCGCCGACGCTGGCATCGCGCCCGATGCGGGTGATCGCATCATGACCCATTTCGGGACCGAGGTCGTTGGCGACGAGCGCGTTGTAGCTGTCGTTGTCGGTGGCCGCGATCAGGTGCTGGAAGCGGCCGAGCGAGAGGTCGTCCTCGTGGACTTCGTCTAGGATGTCACCGCGATAGATCTCAAGTTCGGCACGCCGCGCACCGCGCAATGCGATCGCGCTCGAATCGGCGATCACGACCGGGATGTCGCGCGCCTTGAAGAATTCGGCTAGCGCGATCGTCCAGCGATTGGCCCCGACGATCAGCAGGCCCTGGCCCTTGCCCTGGTCGATGCCCAGTCGCCGGGCGAGCCAGCCTGCGGAAAAGCCGTGGGCGAAGATTGTTACGATGACGACACCGAACGACAACGGGACGAGCGCTTCGGCGTCCTCGACCCCGTAATCGACGAGCCGCATCGCGAACAGGCCGGTGATCGCGACCGCGACGATGCCGCGCGGCGCGATCCAGCCGATGAA
The DNA here is from genome assembly GCA_964535925.1 of uncultured Sphingorhabdus sp. Taxonomy (GTDB): domain Bacteria; phylum Pseudomonadota; class Alphaproteobacteria; order Sphingomonadales; family Sphingomonadaceae; genus Flavisphingopyxis. The sequence continues at coordinate 8,175 of CAZHWG010000034.1, read as the reverse complement.
GATCCGCTCGCGCCAGGGCACGTTGGAGAACATCAGGCTGGCAAAGACGGTCAGCGGCCGGACGATGAACAGCAGCAGGAACAGGAAGGCGACGAAGCGCGCCTGGAACTGGCTGACCGTCTCCCAGTCGAGCGTCGCCGACAAAAGGATGAACACGCCGCTGATCAGGAGGACCGCGAGATCCTCCTTGAAGCGATGCAGCGCATGGCTCGAATAGATCGCCCGGTTGGCCATCACGACGCCCATCACGGTGACGGTGACGAGGCCGGTTTCGTGCATGATGAGATCGGCGGCGACGAAGCCGAAAATGACGGTGATGAGGAGGATCGGCGCCTTGAGGTATTCGGGCGCATAGCCGCGCGGGAATGCCCAGGTGAGGAAAAAGCCTAGCGCGGCGCCGAGCAATGCGGCGATCAACGTCGCACCGATCACTTCGACGCCGATATCGACGTAGTTCACCTGGGGGCCGGTGTAGGAAATATAGGCGTAGATCGCGACCGCGAGCAGCGCGCCGATCGGATCGTTGATGATCCCTTCCCATTTGAGGATGTTGCGCACGCGATCGCCGACGCGCAGCGTGCGCAGCATCGGCCCGATGACGGTCGGACCGGTGACCACAAGGATACCACCGAACAGGGCGGCGACCGGCAGCGGCAGGCCCGCGCCGTAATAGGCGGCCGCCGTGCCGAGGCCCCAGCCGACCGGCACACCGATGACGACGAGCCTGAGAACACCAGCACCGGCATGGCGCAGGTCACGGAAATTGAGACTGAGGCCGCCCTCGAACAGGATCACCGCGACCGCCAGCTTGACGATCGGTTCCATCAGCGGGCCGAAATCTTCCTCGGGCCGGATCAGGCCGAGCACCGGCCCGGCGAGGACGCCGACGATCAGCATCAGGGCAATGGCCGGGCGGCCGGTGCGCCAGGCGATCCATTGGGCGCCGATCCCGAGCACGCCGATCAGCGCGATCTTGACCATCAGCGAGTCGAACAGAGGGAGATATTGGGAAATCATTGTGCCCGCTTATGCATGGCCGGGGCGCAATCGACAATTGCCGTGCGTCGCGCCGACGCCAAGACCATGCTTCGATGTCCGATACAACAGGGGCCCCGGCACCGATTGTGCCGAGGCCCCTGATCGCGTGATTGCGGAATTTAGAACTTGCCGCGAAGCGTCAGCCCATAGGTCCGCGGTTCGGCGAGGAAGGCAGAGAAGATCTGCCGGCCGCCCGGGAACTGCGGATCGGTATATGGCGCGCCGGTCCTGCCCTCCTGGAAAGGCGAATTGAACGCGACCTGGGTATAATCGGTGTTGAGCAGGTTCTGTGCCCAGACCTCGATGCCCCAGCGCTCGTCGCGTCCGCGAAGGCCAAGGCGCGCGTTGACGATGAGATAGCCGTCCTGTTCCTTTTGCGGGAACAGGTCCGAACCGGTGTTGTAGTCTCCGGTCAGGCGGCTATCTACATAGACGAGACCCGACAGGCCGCTGTTGCCGATCGCGGGCGTCCAGGTCGCCGAACTTGTCACCGTCCATTTGGGCGCGTTCGAGAGGTTGTCGCCGGGCAGTTTGCGCAGCGCCTGGTCGAGCGGCGAGCCGCTGTCGTTGCCGACCAGCTGATTACGATATTTGGTATCGGCATAGGTGACGCCCATGCCGATACGGAAATCGCGCGTCGGAGCGATCGTCGCTTCGATCTCGACGCCCTGGGAGAGCACGCCATAGCCGACATTGTCCGCCGCGCAGGCGCCGGTCGTTGCAGCATTGGCGTTGTAGTTCGCCGCACTGGTGAACTTGCTCTGGTCGCGGTCGCCGCCATTGAGGCTGTCGGTGCAGCCGTTGATATTCTGGACCAGGAAGACCGTGCCATTGAACGTGTTGAGCTGGAAGTTCTGGAACTCCTGGCGGAACGCGGCGATGTTGAATGAGAACGGGCGAGTGAAATACTTGACCCCGATCTCATAGGCATTGACGATTTCAGGGTCGAACTGGAGCCCGCTGACCAGCGCCTGGGCACCGGCCTGACCGCCGAAGGGCGCAACCGGCGGTTTGAGCGCCGAGCGGTCAAGGTTGAAGCCGCCCGCCTTGTAGCCGCGCGAATAGCTGCCGTAGACCATCCACTTGGGATCGGGCTTCCACGACACCACCGCGGTACCGGTAAATTCGTCCTCGTTACGCTCGTCGTTGATCGACACGCCGTTGAGTTCGGCGGTCGAGTTGCCCTGGCAGCTCAGGCCGACGATGGCATCGACCGTGGCGGTCAACGACGGAATCGCCCGATAGGGCAACAACGCCGCCTGGTTGGCGGTGCAGACCGTATTGTCGTTGCCGAAGGTGGCGTCGAACTTCTTGCGTTCGTTGGTGTAGCGCAGGCCCAAGGTCACATCGAGCGTCGGCGTGACGTGGAAGATATTGTGCGTGAACAGCGCCCAGTTGCGGCTGTCCTGCTTGTAGATATCCTGTGTGCTGCCGAGATCGCGGAGCGAATCGAGCCGATCGATCGCGCCATAGAAAACCGGCGACAGTGCACCAAAGACGGCAGGTCGTGCAGCCAGACAGCCGGCTCCCGCTGGATTATACAGCGGTGCAAGGCCGCTACCGGTAACCAGACGACAGGTGGCGAAGCGGCCATAATCGTCGCCGAAGCGTAGATTGTCGCCAACGGTCAGCTTCTCGTCAGCGAAATAGGCGCCGACCAGCCAGTCGAGACGATCGGCGAAGGCCGAACCCTGGAGGCGCAGTTCCTGGCTGAACGTCTTGAACTGGCGGAAGCTCTTGTCGTCGTCGGCGCGGTAGAGAATGTCGACCGCGCTATAGTCGATGTCGCCGCCCTGCGAGCTCTTGTAGTCGCGATAGGCGGTGATCGAGGTCAGCGTTGCGCCGCCGAAATCGTAATTGGCTTCGAGGCTGACGCCGCCGTCGGTCGTCTTGCCGCCATAGCTGCGGCCTGGCGTTACAAAGATGTTGCGGCTGTAAGGGTCGGTGAACGCGGCCGCGGGCTGTCCCAGGTCAAGCAGGACGCGGACAATGTTGTTCTGAGTCGGATCGAGCAAGCCGTCGATGTACGGATTTTGCTGGTCGGTCAGATAGACTGCACCACAGCATTTTTCGTCGCGACGGCTATAGTCGCCGATCAGCCGGAGGCTGAGCGCGTCGCTGGGTTCGAAGAGCAGCTGCCCGCGGACGAAATAGCGATCGCGATCGTTGACGTCGGTGTCGTTGATAACGTCTTGATAGAAGCCGTCGCGCTTGACGTAGACGCCGTCGATCCGTGCCGCGATCGTCTGGCTCAGTGGGCCGGTGATGCTGCCTGCGGCACGCATGAAATCGTAATTGCCATAGGTCAGCTCGGCATTGCCGCCAAAGGCGAACGACGGCGATTTCGACACGATGTTGATCAGGCCGGCCGATGCATTGCGTCCGAACAGCGTACCTTGCGGTCCGCGAAGGACCTCGATCCGCTCGATCTCGCCGAGTTCGTTGAGACCGATGCCCGAGCGCGAGCGATAGACGCCGTCGATGAACACTGCGACCGAGCTTTCGAGGCCGGGATTGTCACCGACCGTGCCGATGCCGCGAATACGTGCCGAACCGTTGGCTTCCGAGCCGGTCGAAGACACGAGCAGCGACGGCGCCACCTGGTTGAGCTGGCGGATGTCGTTCGCGCCGGTGTTCTGGAGCGAGTCGGCGGTAATCGCGGTGACCGCGATCGGCACGTCGCTCAACGGACTGGCGCGCCGCGTCGCGGTGACGATGATCGATCCGTCGCCCGAAATTTCGTCGGCAGCCTGCTGGGCCTCCTGGTCGGCGGCGGTATCCTGTGCGAAAGCCGGGCTGCTCAGTGCGAGTCCGGCAACCGTCAGAAGCAGCGCAGCGCGACGCGCGGACGCAGCTGTGGTGTGAATCGTGCTCATGAAACCCTCTCCCTTTCGCGCACTGGCGCGCGATTTCTTGCAGCGCGTTTTTGCGCTTTTAATTAAGCGGGCAACCGGCATCGCCGAACCCGCTGCGGATTATGAACCCAAATCCGCGATTTGCAACAGAACTGTTGGAAAACTGCCGATTTTGGACGAAAAAAACGGCCTCGTCAGGCCATTTCCGTTACGGCATTGGGGAAACACACCATGCGCCGATCAGTGACGACCATGGCCTCGCTGACGCGTCCCGCCGCCGCTCCGATCACCTGATCGAAGGCATCCAGCCCGCCGGTTAGCGAACCGAAGGCGGGAAGAATGAGCTTTTCTCCCGCCCGGACGAAGCACGGGCGCGTGACATGCCGGCCGCGCAGCGTCAGGCGCAGCTTGGGATGAAAGTGGCCCGACAGTTCGGGCCCCGTGGCATCGCGCCGTGCGATGTGGCGCAAGGCGGCGTTGTCGAGCCGCCCTTCGGCATGGACCACGCCGCCGAATGCATCGCTTAGCACTGGATCGTGATTGCCGACGATCCAGTTGAACGTCAGCCGCGCGGCAAGCCGCTCGATCAGGTCGCGCGCATGGCGCGGCAGGCGCGCCGGGCCGCCACCGTCATGGAAATTGTCACCAAGGCACCAAACGGCGCGCGGCTCGAGGATATCGACCAGGCGGACGAGCGCGCTCAGCGTGGCGAAACTGTCGTAAGGCGGTAGCATCTGACCGAGCGTCGCATACCAGCTGGCCTTTTCAAGGTGCAGGTCGGCGACGATCAGCGTCCGCGTAGTCGGGCAAAACAGCGCGCCCTCGCGCGTCGCGATCCATCGCTTGCCATCGAACGAAAGGGGAACCATGGCGTCGCAATGAGCCGGCCTTTTGGATTTGGCAAGTCGCAGATTTGTCCTATTCGCCAAATCGACGAAGCACACTCATCGATTGGGGCTGGACGCGCATATTTGGCATGACAAACGTGATCCGGTTTTTTGGAAAATCGATCAGCACGCGCTCGAACGCCGCCATCGAGTTCATGCCCATAATCAGCGTGGGCTCGTCGGTGAGGCCAAGGCTCTCCAAGGCCGGCGAGTCGATGAAAGCTACGGCGAGGTTGTGCAACCGAACATCGCCAATTTTGAGCTCGCGGATATATCCGATAGTTGCGTTTTTGGCATAGCCTGTGACCGCGACAATTTTTCGTGAGCCAAGGATCGTGACTCCGCCTCGGGTTCGCAGGAGCTTCAATAGCCGTGAATTGCCGACATTAATTTCGGCGCCGGTATCGAGGACGGTATAGACGGGATGTCCCGTTGCTTCGGCGCTGACCAGTATCAGTTGGCCCTCACGTTTGCGCGCATCGACCTTGATAGTCGCGCCTGCATCCTTGTCGGGAACTGTGCTGTCGCGATCGACGATGGCAAGGCACTGGCCAAAGTTCTGGATCTCGATCCGCTTGTCGCCAAGGCTATCGAGGCCCAGGATTCCGTCGGCACCCATGTGCCGCGCTTCCAGAACAGGCGCTTCTCGCGACACCGTATCGGTGCGGCCTATCCTTAGCGGCGGAAGGTCGATCATTTCCACCAAGCGACGATCGAGGATCGAAACCAGCATCTTCTGCGGCGCCGTTTTCAAGTCGAGTCGCGCCGCCAGCTCCGAAGAAATCACTGTGCGTTGCGACCCGGTATCGACGACGAAATTATGCGGGCCGTCACCGCCAATCATGACCGGAACGGTCATCCGCCGCGACGCCTCGCGGCCAAGGGCAATCGAATCGGAGGTCGCGTCCGGAGCGATTGTCGCGGCAGGACCGACTGGCGTCGGAACCGGTGCAATCAGAAGTCCCAGCGCGGAAAGCGAAGTAATACAGCCTGGCATGGCGCTTCCTCCTTTCGCTTGGCCAGCAGGACCCGACTCAGATTCTTTCAGTGCCGAGCCGGGTCGGCTGGCGCCGGATCTTTTTGCGTTCGGTGCCCTCGGGCATCACGAACTTGACTTTGCGGCGGCGAAAATCGATCTCGACACGGTCAAACAGCGACAGCGCGTCCATTCCCAGCAATATCGCGGGGCGCTTGCCAAGTCCGAGTACGTCGAGGGCGTAGCTGTCGGCATAGGCGATCGGGAGGTGCGTCAACGTGACGTTGCCGATCGTGATTTCGGGGATCGCGTTGGTCTCGGTGGCGACCGAGGTGCCGCCGACGTCGATCAGGCTCGACGGCATGCCGGCGGCGGCATCGGTGCGGGCTGCCATCATGCGTTTGAGCGCGAGGTTGCCGACGCTGCTTTGCGACCCGGTATCGATGACGAGATCGACGCGACGGCCCTGGATGCGGGCGTCGGACAGGATCAGCCTGCCGTTCTTGCGCTTGGCGGTCACGATAATCGCGTCTTCGCGGTTCGCGATCCGCATTGGCGTTCCGCGCGCCGGCAGGACCATCATTCGTTGCTCGGCAAAATCGAACACAATGATCTTGTCGCTGATGCTTTCGATCCCGATCAGCCCGTCGATTCCCATGTGGCGGCGGGCAAGCGCCGGCGCGACGATGTCGCTGACCGCAAAACCGCCATTGGCGAGGTCGCGGATGCGATAGCTTTCGGCGATCACCGGTCCCGACACCGTCGCGAGCAACATCGACTGGGCCGCAGGGAGCGTGAGCGAGGCCGCCAGTTCGCGGCTGATCACCGTCCGTTCGGAGCCGGTATCGATGATGAACGGCACTGCCGCCGTGCCGTTGATGCTGACCGGAACGGTCATCCGAGCGGTGCGATCGTAGACGAAGCGTTCCCATTCACTCATCGGTTGAGCGGCAGGTTCGGCGGTTGCCGAAGCGTCGACCGGAAGCGGGGAAAGCGGTGCCTGCGCGCCGGCGGGCGATGTCAGCGTGGCGATGATGATGGCCAGCGGGATCGCGATGCGCCCGACCAGGCCGGAGTGTTCGAATACGCGCGGATGCGGCATGACAGCTTCCTTTCACACGGCTCCGACCCTACGCCTTCGGAGCGTTTTAGGCAAGCAATACACATCTGGAGAGACATAATAGATCCTGATGCGCGCTATCCGCCTTGCATTGCTTCGCGGACGATCGTTTCGGCCTCTTCGAGCAGCGCGTCGTCGCTGGCGCCGCGCGCGACGCTCTCCTTGCCGATCATGATCAGCGCGGGCACCGCGAGCGGGCTGACGCGATCGAGCGTCACGTGGAGCATCGTGTCGGCGGCGCGATCGAGCAGGTCGCCGAGGCGGCCGACATCGGTCAGGCGGCGCCGCGCATCGGCCCATGCGGCCTTCATCAGCAGATGGTCGGGTTCGTACTTGCGCAGCACATCGTAGATCAGGTCGGTCGAAAAGGTCACCTGCTTGCCCGACTTGTGGCGGCCGGGATGGTGGCGCTCGACGAGACCGCCAATCACCGCGACCTCGCGAAACGCGCGCTTGAGCAGCGACGATCCTTCGACCCACTCGACGAATTCGTCGGCCAGGATGTCGGCCGAAAAAAGGCTGGCGGGGTCCTCGACGGGAGCGAGCCCGTAACAGACCAGGGCATAGTCCGACGCCTGGAAGCCGAGCGGTTGCAGGCCGCGCGCCTCCATCCGCTTGGTCAGCAACATGCCGAGCGACTGGTGCGCATTCCATCCCTCGAACGGATAGGCGACCATGTAATGGCGGCCGTCGCGCGGAAACGTCTCGACGAGCAATTGGCCGGGCTGTGGCAGCACCGAGCGGCGGTCCTGCGCCTCGAGCCACTCGCGCACCTCGTCGGGAAAGCGCGGCCATTCGTCCTTGTCGCACAGGAAGGTCCGCACGCGCGTCGCCAGGTTGGTGCTCATCGCCATGCGCGCTCCGACATAAGTCGGAATGCGCGCATTGCGGCTCGTCGCGCGCACCAGAAGATCGGTGTCCTTGATGCTGATCACCTCAAGGCTGAGCCCCGAGAAGAAGAAGGTGTCGCCCGCCGACAGCGTGCTCGCGAAGAATTCCTCGACCGTGCCGAGCTTGCGCCCGTTTTTGAAGCGCACATCGAGCAGCGGCGCATCGACGATGATCCCCGCGTTCATCCGGTGCTGCGTGACGAAGCGCGGATGGCTGACGCGCCAGATGGGGCTGCCGTCGCCGCCGCTCCCGTCAGGGGCGAGGCGGCGGAAGCGATCGTAGGCCTTGAGCGCATAGCCGCCGTCGCGGATGAAGCCGAGGACGCGGCCGAACAGCTCGGCATCGATTGCCGAATAGGGCGTTGCTGATCGGATCTCGTCGAGCATCGCGCTTTCCGAAAACGGTGCG
>CAZHWG010000033.1:0-10907 GCA_964535925.1 uncultured Sphingorhabdus sp. | reverse complement strand
CGAGGACCTGCGCCAGGCGCGCGGCATCGGTCGTCGGGGTGGCGAGGCGGATGACCGCGACGCCGGCGGCGCGCAGCGCGGGGCCGAGCGATGCGTCCTCCTCGACGGGGATATCGACGCAGATCACGCCGTCGACGCCCGCGGCCTGACACTGCGCAGCGAACCAGTCGGGGCCGCGCCGGACCATCGGGTTGGCATAGCCCATCAGCACGAGCGGCGTGTCGGGGTGGCGCGCGCGGAAAGCGGAGGCGATTGCGAAAATGTCGGCGGTCGTCGTGCCCGCGCCGAGGCTGCGCAGGTTCGCCGCCTGGATCGCGGGGCCGTCGGCCATCGGGTCGGTGAAGGGCATGCCGAGTTCGATGACATCGGCACCGCCCGCGACGAGCGCATCGAGATTGGCCGCAGTGTCGCCGTCGCCCGCGGTGATGAACGCGACGAGGGCGGGGCGGGGTTTAGCGAAGGCGGAGGAGAGTCTATTACTCATCATTCTCCTCCTTCGACAAAGACGCGCCGCACCAAGGGCAAAACATTATTGAAATAACTGACGTACCGCCATCATGAACAATGATCCCATAATTTTCCGATTTCGGCCAAAAATCGATCAGGCAATCAGGGCAATCGTTTCGATTAGGATGCTGAGCACATTTGTTCTCGACGTTTGATCGCATCATCTCGCAGCAGTGGCTGGTCACAGGTCTACCCCCAACGCCTCGGCGACAGTGAAGATATCCTTGTCGCCGCGTCCGCAGAGGTTGGCGAGGATGATCTTGTCGCGTGGCATCGCCTTGGCCCGTTCGACGACGGCGGCGATGGCGTGGGCGGGTTCGAGCGCGGGGATGATGCCCTCGGTCTTGCACTGCAACTGGAAGGCGGTCAGCGCCTGCGTGTCGGTCACCGACGTATATTCGACGCGGCCCGAATCCTTGAGCCAGGCGTGTTCGGGGCCGATGCCGGGATAATCGAGACCGGCCGAGATCGCGTGCGCCTCGGCGATCTGGCCGTCCTCGTCCTGGAGCAGATACGTCTTGTTGCCGTGGAGGATGCCCGGCGCGCCGCCGGCGAGGCTGGCGGCATGCTGCTTGTCAAGGCCGTGGCCCGCCGCCTCGACGCCGAGCATTTTCACGCTCGCGTCGTCGAGAAAGGGGTGGAACAGGCCGATCGCGTTGCTACCGCCGCCGATCGCGGCGACGAGCAGATCGGGCAGGCGCTCGGTACGGGCGAGCATCTGCGCGCGCGCCTCGGTGCCGATCACGCTCTGGAAGTCGCGGACGAGTTCGGGATAGGGGTGCGGGCCGGCGGCGGTGCCGATGATGTAGAAGGTGTCGTCGACGTTGGCGACCCAGTCGCGCAGCGCCTCGTTCATCGCGTCCTTGAGCGTGCGCGCGCCCGATTCGACGCCGATCACCTGCGCGCCGAGCAGTTTCATGCGGAACACGTTGGGCGCCTGCCGCTCCATGTCGCGCGCGCCCATGTAAATCACACAGGGAAGCCCGAAGCGCGCGGCGACGGTCGCGGTGGCGACGCCGTGCTGGCCCGCGCCGGTCTCGGCGATGATCCGCGTCTTGCCCATGCGGATCGCGAGCAGGATTTGCCCGACGCAGTTGTTGATCTTGTGCGCGCCGGTGTGATTGAGCTCGTCGCGCTTGAACCAGATTTCGGCGCCATGGGCTTCGTCGCAATCGGCGCGGACCGCGTCGGTCAGCCGCTCGGCGTAATAGAGCGGGCTGGGGCGGCCGACATAATGTTCGAGCAGGAAATCGAACTCGGCCCTGAACGCGGGGTCGGCCTTTGCGCGCCCATATTCGGCCTCGAGTTCGAGGACCAAGGGCATCAGCGTTTCGGCGACATAGCGACCGCCATAGGCGCCGAAATGCCCCTCGCTGTCGGGTTGGGTGCGGTAGCTGTTGGGGGTATCGGTCATGGCTGCGAAAATCATCCGTTCATGTCGAGCAGGCATCGAGCGTGGTCGAGACACGCGAACCCGAGCGGCTCCAGCGATATCAGGCGCCGCGCACCGCTTTGCAGAACGCCTCGATCCTGTCCACATCCTTGATGCCGGGCGCGCTTTCGACGCCCGAGGAGACGTCAACGAGCGGTGCGCCGGTGACGCGGATCGCCTCGGCGACGTTGGCGGGATCGAGTCCGCCCGCGAGGCCCCAAGGCACCTCCGGCGGCTGGTCGGCGATCAGGCTCCAGTCGAACCCCGTGCCGTTGCCGCCGGGCAGCGACTGGGCGGGGGCGTCGAACAGGAGGCGATGCGCAATGCCGTGATATTTGCGCGAGCGTTCGAGCGTGCCGGCGTCCTGCAGGCCGACCGCCTTCCAGATTTCGACGTCGAGATATTTCTTCACCAGCGCGAGCCATTCGGGGGTTTCGTTGCCGTGAAACTGGATGATGTCGGGGCGCACCGTGCGAAAGGCGCGCTCGGTCGGCTCGGGCTGCGCATTGACGAGCAGCAGAACGACCTTGACGGTTTCGGGCACGCGCCGCCGCAGCTTCGCAGCGTCCTCAAGCGAGACGTGGCGCGGGCTCGGCTCGAAATGGACGAGGCCGACATGGGTGGCGCCCGCATCGACCGCCGCGTCGAGCGTTTCGGGCGTCGAAAGGCCGCAGATCTTGATGAGCGTATCGGACATGGTGGCAGCTCTTAGCCGTCAGGTCAGCGCCTTGACCAGAACCTCCATGAAAAACGGCGGATCGAGGGGAATCGGGAAATCGCGCTTCTCGCCGGTGACCCGCCAACCCCGGCGGACGTAATAGGCGATGAGCTCCTGCCGCCGATCGATCACGGTCATCTCGATCGCGGTGCATCCGAAAACGTCGCGGGCATGCGCTTCGGCCGCCGCGATCAGCTGGCGTCCGAGGTGCTCGCCCTGCCGCGCCGGTTCGATGCACAGCAGGCCCAGATAGGCCATCCCGGCGCCCCGGTCCGCGACATTGACGCAGCCAAGCGGCGTGTCGTCTTCGAACATCGCCAGCAGGACCTGTGCCGGGCTGTCCACGATGTGCGCGAGCGTCGCCATGTCGGTGCGGGGGTCGGACAGTAGGTCGGCTTCGTGCGTCCAGCCCAGTTTCGCGCTGTCGCCGCGATAGGCGCGTTCGATCACCGGCTGGAGAACGTCGAGGTCGCGCGATCGCGCGGGACGAATTGACCGGCGAGTCGCGGCGTCGCGCGTTTCGGGCGTCGAGGGGCCGCCGTCCCTGATGGGCGTCATTCGTCGATTTTCCATGTCACGCGATTGGCATAGTCGCTCGCGATGGCGCGCCCGTCCTGGTCGGTCGCCGGAGCGAAGCGGGCGCGATCCGCGATGTGCTCGCAGGTGGCGGCATCGAGGTCGGTATGGCCGCTCGACGCCGTGACCGTGCAGCGGCTGACCCGCCCCGTCGCGTCGACAGCAAGGGTGAAGGCAACCGTCCCTTCACGATTTTCGGCAAGCGCCCGAGCCGGGTAATCGGGATTTGTCACCCAGCTTCCCGGATCGAGCGGACGCGCCGGCGCATTCGGTTCGGTATTGTAGGTCGGCAAGGGGAGCGGCTCGGGCGCGCGAATCTGGACCGGCGGAGTGCTGGGCTCAAACCCGTCGCCCAGCCAGTCATAGACCAGCGCGCCGAAGGGGACGGCGAACGCGGCGATCGCGAGCAGCGCCTGGCCGAAACGTTTCGCGACCAGGCGCGATCGCGTTGGCGGCGCGCAGTCCGGACAAAGCGACGGGCTTTCTGGCGGGCCCAGCAGGTCGCGCGGCGTGTCGCGAACGGCGAAGCCGCCGCCGCATTGCACGCAGATACGCGGTATCTCGCTCGCGCGCATGCCAATGCCCTAAAGCGTCGCCTCGATCGCGCGGGCGGCAAGGTCGGGGTCTTCGGCCTGCGAGATCGGACGGCCGATGACGACGATCGAGGCGCCGTCGGCCATCGCCTGGCCCGGGGTCACCACGCGTTTCTGGTCGCCGATATTGCCGTTGGCGGGGCGCACGCCGGGCACGACGAAAAAGCCGTCGGACCATTCCTTCTTGACCGCCTTCACCTCGGCGCCCGAGCAGACGATGCCGTCGAGCCCGGCGCGCCGCGCAATGCCGGCGAGGCGGCGGACCTGGTCGTGCGGCGTGCCTTCGACCCCAGTCGCGGCAAGATCGCGCGCGTCGAGGCTGGTCAGCACGGTGACCGCGACGACCTTGGTATGGATCCCCGCCGCGGCCTTGGCGTCTTCGAGCATCGCGCGGCCGCCGCTGGCATGGACCGTGAGAATCGCCGGTTCGAGCGGACGCAGCGCATGGACCGCCTTGGCGACGGTGTTCGGAATGTCGTGCAGCTTGAGGTCGAGGAAGATCGGCAGCTTGTGCTTGGCCATCTCGTGCACGCCGTGGTGGCCGTTATGGCAGAAGAATTCGAGGCCGAGCTTGAGCCCGCCGACATGGTGGCGGACGCGCGCGACGAGTGCGTTGGCCGCGTCGAGATCGGTCATGTCGATAGCGAGATAGACGGGGCAGCTCATGACCGGTCGGCAATATCCTGATCAGCGGTGGTTGGTGAAGGCGCGGGCGCTGGGGCCGGCGCCTCAAGGTTGGTCGGCCGCTGATCGACTGACTTGGCCGCCGCCGCTGCGCTAACGTGTGAAACATCCTTGCCGCGATAGATCTCGAGCTCGCGCTGCGACGTGTCGAGCTGGCGCGAGAGGCGCCACTTGGTGATCCGGTGGGTCAGCCAGAGCGGCAGCGAGCCGAGCAGGAAGGCGCCAATCGCGATCACCGGCAGCTTGGTCTCGAGCACCATGCCGGGCCAGAAGCGCACCGTTGCGGGGACCCAGTTGAACATCGCGAAGACGACGACGAGGACCGCCAGCATCACCCAGATGATCGTTCGCACTGCCTGCATCGTAATACCTCGTTCGTCGCTGGGTTCGGTTGAAGCCAACCTATGCGAAATTTCCGGGAGTGGCGAGTCCGTAAGGCGCGCCTGTCCCGGTGGCGCGCGAGACCGGCAAGACTAAGCCCCGAAGACGCGGTCGAAGATCGTGTCGACGTGCTTGAAATGATAGCCGAGATCGAAGTTTTCCTCGATCTGGGCATCGCTCAGCTTTGCGGTCACGTCGCTGTCGGCCTTGAGCAGTTCGAGCAGCGACATCTCGCCGTCCGATTCCCACACCTGCATCGCGTTGCGCTGGACCGCCTTGTAGGCGTCCTCGCGGCTCATCCCCGCCTGCGTCAGCGCGAGCAGGACGCGCTGCGAATGGACGAGGCCGCCCATCCGGTCGAGGTTCTTCTGCATCCGCGCAGGATAGACGAGCAGCTTGTCGATCACGCCCGTCAGGCGGCCCAGGGCGAAGTCGAGCGTGATCGTCGCATCGGGGCCGATGAAGCGTTCGACCGAGCTGTGCGAGATGTCGCGCTCGTGCCACAAAGCGACGTTTTCGAGCGCGGGGACGACCGCGCTGCGGACCATGCGCGCAAGGCCGGTGAGGTTTTCGGTGAGGATCGGGTTGCGCTTGTGCGGCATTGCCGACGACCCCTTCTGCCCGGGCGAGAAATATTCCTCGGCCTCGAGCACCTCGGTGCGCTGCAGATGGCGAACCTCGGTGGCGAGGCGCTCGATCGAGCCGGCGACAACGCCGAGCGTGGCGAACGCCATCGCGTGGCGGTCGCGCGGGATGACCTGTGTCGAGACGGGCTCGGGGGTGAGGCCGAGTTTCGCTGCGACATGCGCCTCGACGCGCGGATCGATATTGGCGAAGGTGCCGACCGCGCCCGAGATCGCGCAGGTCGCGATATCGTCGCGCGCGGCGACGAGGCGCGTCTTGTGGCGGGCGAACTCGGCATAGGCCTGGGCGAGCTTGAGCCCGAAGGTGACGGGCTCGGCGTGGATGCCGTGGCTGCGGCCGATCGTCGGGGTGTATTTGTGCTCCTCGGCGCGGCGCTTGATCGCGGCGAGCAGCGTGTCGACGTCTTCGATGAGCAGTTCGAACGCGCGCTTGAGCTGGACCGCGAGGCAGGTGTCGAGCACGTCCGAGCTGGTCATCCCCTGGTGCACGAAGCGCGCCCAGTTCTCGCCCGAATGCGCACCGACCTCGTCCGACACCCAGGTCAGGAAGGCGATCACGTCGTGCTTGGTCACCGCCTCGATCGCGTCGATTGCGGCGACGTCGATCTTGGGTTTGGTTTCCCACCAGTCCCACAGCGCCTTGGCGGCTTCCTTGGGAACGACGCCGAGATCGGCGAGCGCGTCGGTCGCGTGCGCCTCGATCTCGAACCAGATCGCGTAGCGCGCCTCGGCTTCCCAGATGGCGGACATTGCGGGGCGGGAATAGCGGGGGACCATGGGAATGCCTGTCGTTGGATGGGGAGCGTCGGGTTCGCGCCGCCCGTTAGCAAAGGCGGGTCGCCGCGTCCATGCGGCGCAAGCGCAATCCGGTTATGGTCGCGTTCAGGCGGCGCGGCTATGAGGAGCGCCAAGCAGCGGCCCATCGGGCGGCACAACAGACGTATTGGAGATGTGACGATGAAGACCACGACGACGACAATCGCCCTGATGCTGGCTGCATTCGCCAGCGCCCCGCTGGTCGCGCAGGACGCGCCGCCGCCGCCAGATAAGGCGCAGATCGAAGCCCGGCTCGCCGCCGCGTTCGCCAAATACGATGCCGACGCCAAGGGCTATCTGACCGTCGAGGAATTCAACACGATGATGGAGCAGGAGGAAGGCAAGGCCGACCTCGCGCGCTCGCAGGCGGTCTATGCTGCCGCCGACGCCGACAAGAACGACGAGCTGTCGCTCGACGAGTTCACCGGCTTCGTCATGGCGCAGGTCAAGGCCCGTCTGGCGGGCGCGACGCAGGCGCCTGCCGGCGCGAACGGCGGCGATCGCCGCGGCCAGATGCTCGCGCAGTTCGACGACACGTGGGAGCGGTTCGATACCGGCGCCAAGGGCTATCTGACGCAGGACGAGTTCGTCGCGATGATGGCCGACATCCAGACCAAGATCCGCATCGCCCGCGTTGGCCAGGGCGACGATGCCGCGCGCCCGCGGCGCGAACGCGATCCGGCGCAGGCCGAGGCGCGCGCCAGGGCGAGCTTTGTCGAGGCTGATGCCGACGGCAATGGCGAGCTGACCAGGGACGAGCTCAAGGCGCAGTTCGCCGCCCGTGCGAGCCGGATGATGCAGCGCCGCGAGCAGCGTCCCGATAGCGGCGGCGGCGAAGACTGAGGCGCCAGCCCAGTCAGATTCGCGCGCGCTAGATCAGTCCCAGCGCGCGCATGCTGGCATGGCCGCCCTGCGCCATGACGATATGGTCGTGGACCGCGACGCCGACCTTGCGCCCCGCCTCGATCAGTTCGCGGGTGATCGCGATGTCCTGCCGGCTCGGCTGCGGATCCCCGCTGGGGTGGTTGTGGACGAGGATCACCGCGCTGCTGCCGATGTCGAGCGCGCGGCGCAGCACCTCGCGGACGTAGATCGCCGACTGGTCGATCGTGCCCTCGCTCATCACCTCGTCGCGCAGCAGGCGGTTCTTGGCATTGAGGTGGAGGACGCGGACGCGCTCGGTCGAGCGGTGCGCCATGTCGGCGCGCAGGTAATCGAGCAGCGCCTGCCAGCCCGACAAAACCGGCATGTCGCGCAGACCGCTCGAGAGCAGCCGCAGGGCTGACGCTTCGACGATCTTGATCGCGGCAACGACCCCGTCTCCGGCGCCGTCGACGCGCGCGATGGCGGCGGGATCGGCGGCGACAAGCTGGGCAAAGCCGCCGAACTCCTTGAGCAGGCGCTTGGCGAGCGGCTTGGTGTCGCGCCGCGGGATCGCGGTGGCGAGGAGGTATTCGACGATCTCGTGGTCGCCGAGCGCGTCGCCGCCCTGGTCGAGCAGGCGTTGGCGCAACCGCGCGCGATGCCCGGCGCCGTCGTGCCGCGGGGTTTTGGCAGGGTGCTCGCGCTCGGCCATGCGAATGTCCTAGCCCGCGCCGGACGGATGCTCAATCACCATGCTGCGCGCGCCGACGGGCGTCGCGACAAATCAGTGGCACGGAACAAGCGATAGGCTATCGTGGTTAGACCCTGACAGGCCTGCTTCGCGCGAAACCTGGCATTGCACCGACGAGGATTATCAGCGCTTTGGCAACCGACATCACCGACGAGCCAGCGCCCGCGCTGCGTAGCCGCGTCCGACGCGGCTGGGCCTGGTGGGCGCTCGTCGCCGTCGCCGGGTTGATCCTCGCGGCGTTCGCGGCGGCGTGGCTGATGCGCGTGCCGATCGCCGGCGACTTCGTCCAGCGCGAACTCGACAAGCGCGGCGTGCGCGCGAGCTACACCGTCGACAAGGTCAGTTTCCGTACACAGCGGCTGACCAACGTCGTCATCGGCGATCCCGCGCGGCCCGACCTGACCGCGCGCGAGGTCGAGGTCGATATCGACCTGTTCGGCGGACCCAGCGTGGCGGAGATCCGTGCCGATGGCGTGCGCCTCTACGGACGTTTCGTCGATGGCAAGCTGTCGCTCGGCGAGCTCGACAAGTTCACCACGACGACGCGCAAGGAGCCGCTCGGGCTGCCCGATTTGCGCGTGCAGCTGACCGATGCGCGCGGCCGCCTCGAAACGCCGTGGGCGACCGTCGGGCTGAAGCTCGACGGGCGCGGCAACCTGCAGAATGGCTTCAAGGGCAAGCTCGCCGCGGTCGCGACGCGGATCGATGCGTTCGGCTGCGACCTGGGACGGACGACCGCCTATGTCGACCTCGCTGTCAGCAACAAGAAGCCGCGCATCGAAGGGCCGCTGCGCGTCGCCGACATGGTCTGCGACAAGGGCCGGATGCGCGTCACCGCGCCGCAGTTCGGCGTGACCGCGAATTTCTCCGAAAAACTTGCGGTGCGCGACGCGACCTTCGAGGTCGTCAGCGGACCGATCGCGCTGCGCGGCAACCGGCTGGCATCGATCGGCGGGCGCATCGCGCTGTCGAACCTGCCCAAGGCCGTGGCGACCGAGTTCGACCTGGCGGGCAAGGGGCTGGTGACGCCGTGGCTCGGCGCGCGCGGTCTCGGCATCGAGGGTCGCTTCGCCGCGGCCAAGGTCGCCGGGGCGAAGGACCCGCTCAAGTTCGACGGCGATATCCGCCTCGACAATGCGCGGGCGAGCGGCGCGACGATGCGCGGCATCGCCGGGCTCGACGTCGCCGGCAAGGGCACCCCGTTCGGACCGATCCTCGCCAAGCTGTCGCGCGCCGCGCGGCGCGCCGCCAGCAACGCTGACGTCACCGCGCATGTCGATTTCGGACGGCGCGACGGCAATCGGCAACAGCTCGTCGTTTCCGACCTCACGGCCCGCGCGGCATCGGGCGCGCGCATCTTCCTCGACGAGGGCAACGGGTTGATCGTCGATCCGAAATCGGGCCAGTGGCGGCTCGACGGGCGGCTGCGCGTGGCGGGCGGCGACCTGCCCGAGGGCGCGCTGCGATTGAAGAGCAGCGCCAGCGGCCGCGTGTCGGGCGAGGCATTGTTCCGCCCCTATAGCGCGGGCGATGCGAGCGTGGCGCTGACGCCGATCCGCTTTAGCGGCGGCGGCGGCGGCGCGACGCATCTGTCGACGAGGATGACGCTGTCGGGCCCGCTGGCGAGCGGCCGGATCGACGGGGTCCAGCTGCCGATCGAGGCGAGCGTGTCGCCCCGCGGACGCTTTGCGCTGGCGGGCGGATGCACGCCGGTCAGCTATCGCCGCCTGCAGATATCGTCGTTCGTCACCGAGCCGGGCAAGCTCACTGTGTGCGCCGAGGCGGGCCGGCCGTTGCTGGCGATCGGATCGGGCGGCGTCGAAAGCGATGCGACGATGGCCAACACCGTCATCCACGGCCGGATCGGCAAGGCCCCGGCGACGATCAAGGCCGACCGTTTCCGTTTCGGCCTGGCGGGGAAGGATTTCGCCGGCAGCGGCGTCGATATCGCGATCGGCGATCCCGCCGCGCCGGTGCGGATGCGCTTCGACCGGCTCGACGGCGCGTTTGTCGGGAGCGCGATCCGCGGGACGATCGCGGGCGGCAAGGGGCGGATCGCCAATGTCCCGCTCGACCTCGCCTCGGTCGGCGGCGACTGGAGCTATGCCGACAATCGCCTGACGATCACCGGCGCGATGCGCGTCAGCGACATCGAGGCCGGCAGCGTGACCGGCGCACGCTTCGAGGAGATGGTCGTGCGCGACGTCGACTTCGTCCTCGCGGGCGACGCGGTGACCGCCAACGGCATGCTCGTCGAACCGCTCAGCGGGCGCGACGTCGCCTCGCTCGATATCGTCCACAGCCTGTCGCGCGGCGTCGGTCATGCCGATATCGGCGTCTCTCGCCTCGTCTTCGACAAGACACTGCAGCCCGCGCAACTGTTCAAGAGCGCGCTCGGCGTCGTCGCCAATGTCCGCGGGGTCGTCGACGGGCGCGGACAGATCTGCTGGACCGGGTCGCAGGTGACGAGCGACGGCACCTTCCGCACCGCGGGTATGGACCTCGCCGCGCCGTTCGGCCCGGTCGCGGGGATCACCACCGAGGTGCATTTCACCGACCTGCTCGGCCTCGTCACCGCGCCGGGCACGATGACCGTCGCGTCGGTCAATCCGGGCATCGAGGTGACCGACGGCGTCGTCGACTATCGCCTGCTGCCAGAACAGCGGATCGGCATCGCCGGCGCGCGCTGGCCGTTCGTCGGCGGGACGCTGACGCTGCGCCCGACGGTGCTCGATTTCAGCGAGAACCACACGCGTGACCTCGTTTTCGACATCCGCGGGCTCGATTCGGCCAAGTTCCTCCAGCGCTTCGAATTCGACAACATCCATGCGACGGGGATATTCGACGGGACGCTGCCGGTCAGTTTCGACCAGCGCGGGGGCAGGGTGATCCACGGGCGGCTCGATTCGCGTCCCGGTGGCGGCACGATCCGCTATGTCGG
>CAZHWG010000032.1:0-10936 GCA_964535925.1 uncultured Sphingorhabdus sp. | reverse complement strand
CGCCTTGCCGGGCAGCAGGCTGTAACGCTCGCCAATCTCCGGGAGGCGAACCGATTGTTCGGGGTCACGCTGCTGCAGCTTGCGACGCATCGTTTCGAGCGCGGTCGGCTCGCCGTGGTCGAGGAACAGGCTGCCCGCAATCGGGCCGCGCGCGTTGATCCAGTCGAGCAGTTCGCCCTGGTCGGCGTGCGCCGAATACTGGTCCAGGCGGCGTATCTGGGCCCTGACGCGGACATCGTTGCCCGAAATCCGCACCGTCTTGGCGCCTTCGAGGATGACGCGACCGAGCGAACCCTGCGCCTGGAAGCCGACGAACAGGATGGTCGAATCGCGACGGTGGAGATTGTGGATCAGGTGATGCCGGATGCGGCCGGCTTCGCACATGCCCGATGCGGCGAGGATGATGGCGCCCGAAATCGTGTTCAGGCGGATCGATTCGGCGACATCGGTGGTGAAGTGGAAGGAGGAATGCTCGAATATGTTGATCCCGCCAGTGTCTTCCAGGCTGGGCGCGTAGTTGGCAAACACGCCGGTAATCCGGTTGGCCAGCGGCGAGTCGACAAAGACCTGCGTGTCGGGAATGGCACCGGATTGCATGAGCGAGGCAAGATCGAGCAGCAGCTCCTGCGTCCGTTCGAGCGCGAACGAGGGAATGATCAGGTTTCCGCCGCGGACAATGGCCGCGCGCACTTCGGCTTCCAGCAGCCGGCGTCGCTGCTCGATCGTCACGGTTTCGCGCTCTCGGTCGCCGTAGGTCGCTTCGCACACGACATGGTCGAAACCCGACGGACCGTCGGGATCGCGCTGGAAGGCCTTGTTGTCGGGACCAAGGTCGCCCGAGCACATGACGCGTGCGCTGCCGGCCTCGAGTTCGACCGATGCGGCGCCCAGTATGTGGCCCGCGTTCCACAGCCGCGCCCGAAAACCCGGCGCAGGCTCGAACCACTGCTCAAGGTCGACGGCCTTGCACTGGCGCCATGCGTCCAGCGCATCCTGTTCGGTATAGACTGGCTTGAACGGTTCCTCGCCCGCCCGGTCGCGGCGACGGTTCCGCCGCGCTACGTCGCCCTCCTGGATCCGGCCGGCATCGGCGAGCATGAATTCGAGCAGGTCGCGGGTCGGCTGCGTGCACCAGACGGCGCCTTTATACCCTTGCGCGACGAGCTTGGGCAGCAGCCCGCTGTGGTCGATATGGGCATGGGTGAGGACCACCGCCGAAATCCGGGCGGGATCGAATTCGAACGGTGCCATATTGAGCAGCTCGAGCGAACGGGATCCCTGAAACAGGCCGCAATCGACCAGGATCGACTGCTCGCCCTGGTCGAACTGCAGGCACGATCCGGTTACCGTGTGCGCCGCGCCGTGAAAGGTCAGTGACAAGGACATATCGGACATATTCTCCCTCAATCTTGGTGCCGGGTCGACATGGCCTGCGTCATCAGGCCGATTCCTGCCCGGACGGGCGCTTATCGAGAAACCGCTGCCAATCGATCCGGACGAGGACGATCAGCCCCGCGATCATGACGACCTGAACCGCGATGCCGACGGGATTGGTCAGCGTGTCGGATAGCAACTCTCCCAGCGAGGACCTGTGGAGGCCTTTCGCGGTCAGCGCATAGATCGAATAGGAGACGATCCGGCCCAGAAAGAAGGCGATCGTGAACCGGACCAGTCTTACATTCGCCAGACCGGCGGCTTCGAACAGCTGGGCCGAAGGCACCGGCGAAAGCGCGAACAGGATCAACGCCATTGTTCCATTGCGGCGGTTGCGCTCGAACGCCTCGCGCGCGGCCGACAGGTTCTTTCGGATCCTGTCGGGAACATGTTCGCCCAGCAGCCGAAAACCGCTGGCGAGGAGAAACCGCCCGGAGGCCGCAGCGACTGCTCCGGACAAGACGGTCGGGGCAATCGGCAAATCGGTATTCAGGCCGAACAGGACGATGATCGACCATGTCGGCGGGCCGAAAGCGGGCATCAGGTTGACCGCCAGGACGATGGCGAAGAGGATGAGATAAGGGGTCAGTGAATCCATCGCGTGTCATTGCGCTTCGGGCGGATGCCCGGTGCGCAAGTTGCCCAGGATCAGGCGCGGCAGCATGGTCAGCGTCGCGTCTTCGGGTGAACCGTGCCGGCTACAATAAGTTTATCGAGAGGCAGCAAGCTTCGGCTCCCATGAACTTCGGTGTGAGCCGAACAGTAGCCCGTCAAGGACGGCTGGCAAGGTGAGATTGCTTGCCGGTGCCGGACCGCGCCGCCACGCGCGGCCTCAGCTTTTGAACAGCGTCGAGATGGCCTGCTTGAGGCGGTTGATCTTGAATGGCTTGCCGAGCAGCGGAACGCCGTTGGCCTTTTTCGCGATCTGGTTGATGTCGGCATAGCCGGTGATCAGGATCGACTTGGCCGTGGGACAGGTGAGGCGCGCGCGTTCGAGCAGTTCGAGACCCGACATGCGCGGCATCGCATAATCCGACATGATGAGGTCGCACGCGCCGTCGTCGCTTTCGAGCGCGTCGAGCGCTTCGGCCGCCGAGCCGAAATCGCGTACGTCGTGGCCGAGGTCGCGGAGCATCTCGGCGGTCGTGGCGCGGACCAGCGAATCGTCGTCGACGAGGACGATACCGAGCGCAGGCGAGGGGTCGTTGTCATCCTCGGCATCGATCGCGGGGGAGAACAGGTCCTGCTGGTCAACCGCGGGCAGCCAGATTTCGATCCTCGTGCCCTTGCCGACCTCGCTTTCGATGACGAGATCGCCGCCCGACTGGCGCGAAAAGCCGTAGACCATCGACAGGCCGAGCCCGGTGCCCTTGCCGACCTCCTTGGTCGTGTAGAACGGCTCGGTGACCTGGGCGATGCGGTCGGCGGGGATGCCGCTGCCCTCGTCATCGACCGCGATACAGACGTAGCGGCCGGGCGCGAGCGCCGAGGCATCGCCGTCGGCTATATCGCGCGGGGCGCATTCGACGGTGATCTTGCCGCCATCGGGCATCGCGTCGCGCGCGTTGATGACGAGGTTCATGACCGCCAGTTCGAGCTGCCCGGCATCGGCGAACACCGGGGGCGCGTCGGGATCGATTTTCCAGACGACTTCGACCAGCCCGCCGAGCGAATGCTCGAGCAGGTGGCGGACCGAGGATTCGAGGCGTTCGAGTTCGACCGCGCCGGGGCTCAGCTGCTGCTTGCGCGAGAAGGCGAGCATCCGCGCGATCAGCTCGGCACCCTGGCTGGCCGCATGTTCGGTCATCTCGACCAGCTTGATGTGCTCGTCGGTCAGGTTGGCCCGCCGCTTGAGGATGCGCAGGCCGCCGAGTACCGCCGCGAGAAGATTGTTGAAATCGTGCGCGATGCCGCCGGTCAGCTGGCCGATCGCGTCCATTTTCTGCGCCTGGATCAGTTGCGATTCGAGATTGCGGCGATCGGTCACGTCGAGCATCGAGCCGACCATTTCCTCGCGCTCGCCGTCGCCGATCGCTGCCTGGTCGAGGAAATGCCGATAATTGCCCTTGGCATCCTGCCAGCGATATTCGCACGAACAGGCCCGCCCGGCGCTGCGCTCCGCAAAGCATTCGCCGACATCGACGACGTCTTCGGGATGGACCCGGCTCAGCCAGAAGCCGGCTTCGCTCGCCGCGGCGCAGGGAAAGCCGGTCAGCGCCTCGAAATTGTCTTCTAGGAAGCGCGGCGAACCGTCGCTCTCGTCGACCGAGAACAGCAGGAAGGGCATCGCCGAGATGATGGTGGCCTGGCGCCGGCGCGTGCGCTGGAGCTCGTCTTCGGCAGCGAGGCGCTGTTCGCGCGCCTCGAACGCGGCGGTCATCAGCCGCTGTTCGGTCGCCGCCTTGCGCTCGACGTCGCGCTGCATCGCGTAGAGATCGACGAACACCGCGACCTTCGAGCGCAGCACACGCGGTTCGACGGGTTTGAAGACATAGTCGACCGCGCCCATCTCGTAGCCGCGCATTAGATGTTCTTCTTCCTTGTTGACCGCCGACAGGAAGATGACGGGAATCCGCGCCGACTGGCGCCGGCCGCGGATCAGCCGCGCGGTTTCATAGCCGTCGATATCGGGCATGAAGACGTCGAGCAGGATCACCGCGAAGTCGCCGTGCAACAGCTCGCGCAGCGCCTCTTCGCCCGAGCTTGCGGTGACGACTTCGCCGAGATCCTCGATCACCGTCGTGAGCGCGATCAGGTTGCGCTGGTCGTCGTCGACCAGCAGGATGCGCGGACGCTCGACGGGGTCGGCCTCGGCTTCGGCCACAGCGGTTTCGGATGTGCGCATGTCGTTCATTGCGCGGCGTCGCGAACGCGCGGGTCGCGTGGCGTGGCAAGGACCCAGACGCGCAGCAGCGCATTGAGCAAGTCGATGTCGACGGGCTTGGCGATATAGTCGTCGGCACCGGCATCGAGGCATTTCTGCCGGTCGCCCGCCATCGCCTTCGCCGTCACCGCGATGATCGGCAACGCGTCGCCGCCGGGCAGCGCGCGGATGCGTTCGATCGTTTCATAGCCATCCATGTCGGGCATCATGATGTCGACCAGCACCGCGTCGATCGCGTCGTTCTTCGCCAGCGCGTCGAGGCCATCGGCGCCGCTCTCGGCATAGGCGGCATCGACCCCGCTCGCTTCGAGCGCGCTGGTCAGCGAGAAGATGTTGCGCACGTCGTCGTCGATGATGAGGACACATTTACCCGCCAGCGACGCGGTCGGCTTTGCCGCCTTCGACGGGGCGTTGCGCTTGCGCGCGGCACGCGACTTGATGTGCTTGAACACCTTGCCCGTCGCGCCGCGATCGGATGCCGACAGGATCGTCTTTTCGGCGCCGAGCACCGCCGGATCCTCGCCGTCGGCAGCCGCGCTGGTGAGATAGACCGGCGTCGCTGCGGTCTGCGGATCGTTCTTGATGAGATCGAGCAGCACC
Organism: uncultured Sphingorhabdus sp.; assembly: GCA_964535925.1. Classification (GTDB taxonomy): domain Bacteria; phylum Pseudomonadota; class Alphaproteobacteria; order Sphingomonadales; family Sphingomonadaceae; genus Flavisphingopyxis. The sequence continues at coordinate 6,018 of CAZHWG010000032.1, read as the reverse complement.
AGCCCGCTGATGTCGGTCAGGTCGGGATCGAGCAGCACCGCGTCGGGATGGTTGCGCCGCATGAATGCCATCACGCCCGAACCGCGGTCGAAATGGACCGCGCGCAGCCCGGCCTCGTGGGCGAGGTCGATAAACTGGCGCGTGGCGACGCCGCTGGCCCCGATAACGAGGATCCAGCGATTGCCGGCAAGTTCGTCGCGATCGTCGGGGAGCAGCCGGGCAACGTCTTCGGCCTGCCTGCCGGCCTGCGGACGCGCGGCGATCTGCTTGAGCCCGGCCTTGTGCAGCGGGATGTAGAGCGTGAAGACCGACCCGTCGCCGGGCTGCGACGACACCTGCAGCTCGCCGCCGAGCAGTCGGGCGATCTCGCGGCTGATCGACAGGCCCAGGCCGGTGCCGCCATATTTGCGGCTGGTGGTGCCGTCGGCCTGCTGGAACGCCTCGAAGATCAGGCGCAACTTGTCCTGCGGAATGCCGATGCCGGTATCGCTGACGGCGAATTCGACGACCTTGTCGGCTTCGGCGAGCGCACCGTTGTCCTCGTTCCAGCCGCTCTTCGCGTAGCGCACCGACAGGGTCACCTCGCCGTCGGCGGTAAACTTGAACGCGTTCGACAACAGGTTGAGGATGATCTGCTGGAGGCGTTTTTCGTCGGTCCGGATCGAGGCGGGCAGGTCGTCGGCAAAGCGCACCGCGAATGTCAGCTGCTTGTCCTTGGCGATCTGCCGGAAGGTGCGTTCGACGTGCAGCTTGAGGTCGGCGAGTTCCATGTCCTCGAGATTGATCGACACGGTCCCCGATTCGATCTTCGACAGGTCGAGGATATCGTTGATCAGGTTGAGAAGGTCGGTGCCCGCCGAGTGGATCGTCCGCGCGAATTCGGTCTGTTTCTCGTTGAGGTTGCCCGCGGGATTTTCCGACAGGAGCTTCGACAGGATGAGCAGCGAGTTGAGCGGGGTGCGCAGCTCGTGGCTCATGTTGGCGAGGAATTCGGACTTGTACTTCGAGGTCAGCGCGAGCTGCTCGGCCTTTTCCTCGACCGCGTGGCGCGCCATCTCGATCTCGATGTTCTTCGCCTCGACCTGCTTCTTCTCCTTTTCGAGCAGCTCGGCCTTTTCCTGGAGCTCGGCGTTGGTGCGGTGAAGCTCGTCCTGCTTGGTGGTCAGCTCGGTCTGTCGGCTCTGCAGCTCCTCGGTCAGCATCTGCGACTGCTTGAGCAGGCCCTCGGTCCACATCGTCGCGGCGATCGTGTTGAGAACGATGCCGACCGATTCCATCAGCTGGGTCAGGAAGCTGCGGTGCGCCTCGTTGAACCCGCCGAAGGTGGCGAGCTCGAGCACCGCCTTGACCTCGTCCTCGAACAAGGCGGGCATGATGATGACGTTGCTCGGCGCGCTCTGGCCGAGGCCGGTGTCGATGCGCATGAAGTTCTTGGGCACCTTTTCGAGCGTCGTCGCGCGCTTGTCGGCCGCGCACTGGCCGATCAGCCCCTCGCGCAGGCGGAAGCGCGGACGCAGCTTCTCGCGGTCCTGCGTGCCGTAGCTCGCGGCGAGTTCGAGCACGGTCTCGTCGCCGTCGGGCCGCGCGACGTAGAACACGCCGTATTGCGCGTCGACCAGCGGCGCGAGCTCGGTCATGATCAGGTTCGACACCGTCGCAAGGTCGCGCTCGCCCTGGAGCATCCGCGAGAAGCGCGCGAGGTTGGTCTTTAGCCAGTCCTGCTCGGCGTTCTTGAGCGTCTGATCCTTCAGGTTGCGGATCATCTCGTTAATGTTGTCCTTGAGCGCGGCCATTTCGCCCGATGCCTCGACCGCGATCGACTGCGTCAGGTCGCCCTTGGTCACCGCGGTCGCCACCTCGGCGATCGAGCGCACCTGGTTGGTCAGGTTGGCGGCGAGCTGGTTGACGTTGTCGGTAAGGTCGCGCCACAGGCCCGCCGCGCCGGGGACGCGCGCCTGGCCGCCGAGCTTGCCCTCGATTCCGACCTCGCGCGCCATGTTGGTCACCTGGTCGCCGAAGGTCGACAGCGTATCGATCATGAAGTTGATCGTCTCGGCGAGCGCGGCGATCTCGCCCTTGGCTTCCACCGCCAGCTTGCGCTTGAGGTTGCCCTGCGCCACCGCGGTGACGACCTCGGCGATGCCGCGCACCTGGTTGGTCAGGTTGTTGCCCATCAGGTTGACGTTGTCGGTGAGGTCCTTCCACGTGCCGCCGACGCCGGGCACCTGTGCCTGGCCGCCCAGTTTGCCCTCGGTGCCGACCTCGCGCGCCACGCGCGTCACTTCCGACGCGAAGCTGTTGAGCTGGTCGACCATCGTGTTGATCGTGCCCTTGAGCTCGGCGATCTCGCCCTTCACGTCGACGGTGATCTTCTTCGACAGGTCGCCGCGCGCCACAGCGGTCGTGACCTCGGCGATGTTGCGCACCTGGCTGGTCAGGTTGTCGGCCATCATGTTGACGTTGTCGGTCAGGTCCTTCCACGTACCGCCGACGCCGGGGACCTGCGCCTGTCCGCCCAATTTGCCCTCGGTACCGACCTCGCGCGCCACGCGCGTCACCTCGGAGGCGAAGCCATTGAGCTGGTCGACCATCGTGTTGATCGTGTCCTTGAGCTCAGCGATCTCGCCCTTCACCTCGACGGTGATCTTCTTCGACAGGTCGCCCGATGCCACCGCGGTGGTCACCTCGGCGATGTTGCGCACCTGGCTCGTCAGGTTGGTCGCCATCGCGTTGACGTTGTCGGTGAGGTCCTTCCACGTGCCGGCGACGCCCTTGACGTTAGCCTGCCCGCCGAGATTGCCTTCGGTGCCGACCTCGCGCGCGACGCGCGTCACCTCGCTGGCGAAGGTCGCCAGCTGGCGGACCATCGCGTTGACCATGTTGCCGATGCGGTGGAATTCGCCCTTGAGCTCGCGGCGGTCGATGCGCAGCACCATCGATTGCGACAGGTCGCCCTGCGAGACCGCATCGATCACGCGGCCGACCTCGGCGATCGGCTGGGTAATGTCGTCGATCAGCGTGTTGACGCTGTTAATCGGCAGCCGCCAGTCGCCGCTCGCGCCCTCGATCTCGGCACGCTTGGTGATCTTGCCTTCCTTGCCGACCGTCGTCGCCAGCTTCTCGAGCTCGGCGCAGGTGCGTCCGTTGAGCGCGGCGATCTCGTTGAACAGCGCCGCGACTTCGCGATCGGCATGGGTCGTCGGGAGGCGGACCGAAAAGTCGCCGTCGCGCAAGGCCGTCAGCGCGTCGACCAGGCTGCTTGCTTTCCGGTTGCTTGGTTTGGCCACATTGCCCTCCGCATGACGGGCGGAATATGCCGCACCGTCGCCTCTCTAATCCGAAATTTGCTTTCCCAGCAAGGTTGCCAAGCCGCATCGTGGCTTTAAAAGGTCACCGCGAACCCGATCCCCCGTTTCCCCGAAGGTGAAACCCTGAAACCCATGTTTTCAGAAGACCGAATAGCCAAGTTCATCCAAAGTTCCTTTCCATCGGTGTGGGCGCTCGAATTGCTGTGCTTCCTGCGCGAAAACAAGTCGGAGAAGCTGGACAAGGACGACCTCATCAGCCGCATGCGCGCGAGCGAACTGATCGTCGACCAGAGCGTCGCCAGCCTGACCGCGGCCGGCCTCGTGGCACAGGAAAAGGGGCGGATATTCTATAGTCCGGCAACCGACGAGAGCGCCAAGCTGGTCGGCCAGACGGTCGATTTCTACGCCAAGAGCCCCGATGCGGTGCGGCGACTGATCGTCGCTTCTTCGGTTTCCGCCTCGAACATCTCGGCGTTCGCCGATTCGTTCAGATTCAGAAACGAGTAGAGTATGGATACCGCTTTTCCTGCCGTCGTTTATATCCTCTGCTTCCTGACCAGCGCGGCCTGTGCGGGGCTGCTCGCGCGCAATTATCGGCGGACCGGCGCGCGGCTGCTGATGTGGAGCTCGGCGTGCTTCGTGCTGCTGGCGCTCAACAACCTCGTCGTGGTGCTCGATCTCATGATCTATATCGAGCCCGACCTGCGCGCGCTGCGGACGCTCCTGTCGCTCGCGGCGGTCTCGATCCTGCTCTTCGGCTTCATCTGGGAGGCGGAACAATGATTTCGGCGACACTGCTCGTTTTCCTGTCGGGCGCGGCGGTTTTCGGCATGGTGATGGCGACGACGTTCTTCCTGCGCTTCTGGGTGCGCACGCGCGACCGGCTGTTCTTGGCATTCGGCGCGAGTTTCGCGTTGCTGGGTCTGGTGCAGGCGATGCTGACGTTCAGCGACATGCCCGTCGAGGAACGCAGCTGGCTGTTCCTGATTCGCCTGCTGGCATTTGTCATCATCCTCGCCTCGATCGGCTTCAAGAACCGCAAGTCCGGGATGTCGGAGTAGGATCCGGGTGCGGGCATGGGCCACTTGCGACGACAGGTTGACGAGAATTGATCGTAATCAATGTTGCGGCATGCAATTGCCGCCAATGACCGGCCGAATCTACAATTTAAGGGGCTAGACTCGTGGAATCACTTATCGTCCGGACGGCGGCGTGGCTTGGAGTTGTCTTCCTTGCCATGGTCGCGATCGCGCTCGCCGCGGACCGGGGCTTTGCCGTCCACATGGGCATTGTTGCCGCGACGGCGCTGCTCGTTCTGTGGCTGACGGTCAGTCGCACCGATTATGCGGCGCTGGCGCGCGGCATCATCCGTTCGCCGGTCGATCCCGAACGCTATGACGACGATCCGATCCGCTGGGGCGTAATCGCGACCGTCTTCTGGGGCGTGGTCGGCTTCCTCGTCGGCGTCGTCATCGCCTTCCAGCTCGTGTTCCCTGCGCTCAACCTGAGCAACGAATTCACGACCTTCGGGCGATTGCGGCCGCTGCATACCTCTGCGGTGATTTTCGCGTTTGGCGGCAATGCGCTCATCGCGACGAGCTATTACGTCGTCCAGCGCACGTGCCGGGCCCGGCTGGCCTTTCCGAGCCTCGCCCGATTCGTCTTCTGGGGTTACCAGCTGTTCATCGTGCTCGCCGCGACCGGCTACGTCCTCGGCGTCACCGAGAGTCGCGAATATGCCGAGCCCGAATGGTATGTCGACCTGTGGCTGACGGTCGTCTGGGTCGCCTATCTGGTCGTCTTCGTCGGCACGCTTGCGCGGCGCCGCGAGCCGCATATCTACGTCGCCAACTGGTTCTACCTGTCGTTCATCATCACCATCGCGATGCTCCACATCGTCAACAACCTGGCGATCCCGGTCTCGCTGACCGGCTCGCATTCCTACTCGGCCTTCGCGGGCGTCCAGGATGCGCTGACGCAATGGTGGTACGGGCATAACGCGGTCGCGTTCTTCCTGACCGTGCCGTTCCTCGCGATGATGTACTATTTCGTGCCCAAGCAGGCCGAGCGGCCGATCTACAGCTACCGGCTGTCGATCCTCCATTTCTGGTCGCTGATCTTCCTCTACATCTGGGCCGGTCCGCACCATCTCCATTACACCGCGCTGCCCGACTGGGCGCAGACGCTCGGCATGGTTTTCTCGGTGATGCTGTGGATGCCGAGCTGGGGCGGCATGATAAACGGGCTGATGACGCTCAACGGCGCGTGGGACAAGATCCGGACCGACCCGATCATCCGCATGATGGTCGCCGCGCTCGCCTTCTACGGCATGGCGACCTTCGAAGGCCCGATGCTTTCGATCAAAGCGGTCAATTCTCTAAGCCATTATACCGAATGGACGATCGGCCATGTCCATGCCGGCGCGCTTGGCTGGAACGGGATGATCACCTTTGCCGCAGTCTATTATCTCACCCCGCGCCTGTGGCACCGCCAGCGGCTCTATTCGCTGAGGATGGTCAACTGGCACTTCTGGCTCGCGACGCTCGGGATCGTCCTGTACGCCTCGGCGATGTGGGTCGCCGGGATCACCCAGGGCCTGATGTGGCGTGAATACGGGGCCGACAACTACCTCGTCTATTCGTTCGTCGAGGTCGTCGCGGCGATGAAGCCCTATTACCTCATCCGCGGCGTCGGCGGCCTTTTCTACCTG
>CAZHWG010000031.1:0-11128 GCA_964535925.1 uncultured Sphingorhabdus sp. | reverse complement strand
GGCGATCGAAGAGCCGTTCGCCGGCGCCTGGGGCGGCAACCCCAAGGGCGACGTCGTGATCACCGAATATAGCGACTTCGCCTGCACCTTCTGCCGCCGCAGCCTGCCCGACATTGAACGGCTGCTCAAGACCGACCCGGGGGTCAAGATCGTCTATCGCGAGCTGCCGATCCTGACCGCACAGAGCGGGCCGGCGGCCAAGGTCGGCCTCGCCGCCGCGCGCAAGGGCCGGTATCGCGACTATCACCTCGCGCTGTTCGCGCTCGGCCAGCCGAGCGATGCCAATATCCTGACCGCTGCCGCCAAGGCGGGGATGACCCCCGAAGACGTCGCCGCGGCACGGTCCGATCCCGCGCTCGACCGCGAGATCGCGTCGAACGTGTCGGTCGCGCAGCAATTGCGCTTCGAAGGCACGCCGAGCTTCGTCGTCGGAGACCAGATCCTGCACGGGGCGGTCGGGTTCGATGCACTCAAGGCCGCGGTCGCCAAGGCGCGCGAATAGCCCCTAGTGGGCGCGCGTCCCGCTGCCGCCATGGATTACGGTCTCGCGGCCCTGCTCGACCAGCGACAGCGTCCCCTGCGGCAGCGATGGCGCGATCGGCACGCCATAGCCGGCGAACGGGCCCAGACCCGTCAGCAGGCCCCTGAGGACACGACTCGACATGCCGTGCATGACGACCAGCCGATCGCCGTCCTGCGTCGCCGTGTCGGCGAGCCAACCCGTCAGGCGGGCGGCGACATCGGCATAATCCTCGCCGCCGGGCGCGCCGCGCGCGAACAGGCCAGTGGCCGGATCGACAATTGCCCCGCCCTCGCGCGTAACATCGGCGTAGGTGCGCCCGCCCCATTCACCGACATCGATCTCGTTGAGGCGCGCGTCAACGTGCGCCGCGTGCCAGTCGAGCCCGCAATGCTCGGCGATCACCGCGAGCGTCTGCAGCGCGCGGCCGGTATCCGACGACCATAAGGTGAGCGCAGGCGACGGGCCGAGTCGGGCGGCCAGCGCGCTGCCCATCGCGTCGGCCTGGGCAATGCCGGTGCGCGTCAGCGGGGTGTGCGCCGCCTCGCCCTGCAGGCGCCGCGCGGCGTTAAATACGGTCTCGCCGTGGCGGCAGATATACCAGCGGCCACGCGGCCCCGCATCGGCCAGGCTCAATCGCCGCGTCCCTTGAAACCTTGCGCGACGACGTACCATTCGGGCGAGCCCTTGCGGCTGGCGGGCGGCTTGGCGTGCTTGACCGTGCGGAAATTCGACTTGAGCAGCGCGAGCAGTTCGCGGTCGGTGCCGCCGGCGAAGACCTTCGAGACGAAGGCGCCGCCCTCGACGAGCGTTTCGATCGCGAAATAGGCGCCCGCCTCGGCAAGGCCCATCGTCCGCAGGTGGTCGGTCTGCTGATGGCCGACGGTGTTCGCCGCCATGTCCGAAATGACGAGGTCGGGTTCGCGGCCCAGCTCGGCGATCAGCCGCTCGGGCGCGTCGTCGGCCATGAAGTCCATTTCGAGCAGCACCGCGCCCTCGATCGGGTCGGTCGGGAGGAGATCGATGCCGACGATGCTTGCGCGCGGTGCGAGCAAGCGGGCGACCTGCGTCCAGCCGCCGGGCGCGACGCCAAGGTCGACGATCGCGCGCGCGCCCTTGAGCAGCCCGAATTTCTCGTCGAGCTCGATCAGCTTGTACGCCGCGCGGCTGCGATAGCCCTCGGCCTGGGCGCGCTTGACGTACGGGTCGTTGAGCTGGCGCTGGAGCCAGCGCGTCGAACTGGCGCGGCGGCCCTTGGCGGTGCGCAGGCGGGTTGAATCGGCCTTTTTCATGACGGGCGATGCCTCGGGTCGTTGGCCATCAGCGCGCGCAAGATGCCCTCGCGGATGCCGCGGTCGGCGACGCCGAGCCGTTCGGTCGGCCAGATGTCGAGGATCGATTCGAGGATCGCGCAGCCCGCGACGACGAGCTGGCCGCGCTCGCGCCCGATCGTCGGCAGTTCGGCGCGCTCGTCGGGCGACATATTGGCGAGCCGCGTGCTGATCGCGCGCATCGACGACGACGGGACGATCAGCCCGTCGACCGCGCTGCGGTCATAAGCGGGCAGTTCGAGGTGGAGGCTGGCGAGCGTGGTGACGGTGCCACTGGTCCCGAGCAGGCGCGTCGTTGCCGGGTCGACGCGCGGCAGGCGCTTGGCGAACGGCGCGAAGGATTCGCTGACGCGCGCGCGCATCTCGGCATAGCCCGACGTGCGCGAGGCGGCATCGTCGGCGTCGATCGCAACCGTCTCGGTCAGCGAGACGACGCCCCAGGGGACGCTCATCCAGTCGAGGATTTCGGGCACCGGACCGGTCGAATCGACGAGCACGAGCTCGGTCGAGCCGCCGCCGATGTCGAACACCATCGCCGGGCCGTCGCCGGGTTCGAGCAGGATGTGGCAACCGAGCACGGCGAGCCGCGCCTCTTCCTCGGACGAGATGATCTCGAGCGCGATGCCGGTCTCGTTATAGACGCGGTCGATGAACGCCGCGCCGTTCTCTGCACGGCGGCAGGCCTCGGTCGCGACCGAGCGGGCGAGCGTGACGTGACGGCGGCGCAATTTGTCCGAACAGACCGACAGCGCGGCAATCGCGCGATCAATCGCGGCGTCGGAGATGCGCCCGGTCGCGGCAAGGCCTTCGCCGAGCCGAACGATGCGCGAAAAGGCATCGATGACGATGAAGCCGTCGGCCGAGGGCCGGGCGATGAGGAGGCGGCAGTTGTTGGTGCCGAGATCGATCGCGGCATAGCTCGACCGGCCGGGATAGCGTCCGCGCGCATGGGGAAGCGCACCACCGCGGGGGGGTCGCTTTTCCGCCAACTTACCCGGACCCTGGCCCGGATGCCGCGGCGATGGTGCGGGATGATCCGCCATGCCAGCAACGCCTAACTTTTATATTCTCACCTCCGGGATAGCCCCGGCGGCACTTGAGCGAGAACTTAGGACTGGCGCGGGCTTATGGCAAGTTAAGGCGGCGGCGAGCCGCAAACGCAGACAGGCCGACGCGCCCGGGAAGCATTGGACGCGTCGACCCTATCAGCCCCCGACAGGGACCGAATCGTGGATGAGATTGCCATCGTAGGTGCCTCGGCAAAGGCTCCGCGCAGTCGTGGCGTGAGACAGGCACTAATCTACCAGGGGTGATCGCAAACTGAATGCGATCGTCGGCATTCGTTCAGTTATCTCCCGTTCATCAAGGCATTGCGATGCGCCGCACGGCCGCGGACGTCGCCGCCGCGATGCCGTACGCGGTTGTCGCGCGGCGCCGCGATGCTATGCGCTTAACGACCAGTCCATGCGCATCCGATCGCTCCTTGCCGCCGCCGCGATCCTGATCGTCATCGGCCCCCTGCCGCCGCGCGCGTTGCGCTTTCCCGTGGCCAATCACACGATCGCGGTCCGCGCGATGCGCATCGCGCTGACCCCTGAGCAACGGCGAATCGGTCGGCTCGAAGTCCTCGAGGCGTGGCGACTCGACAGCCCGCACAGCGGTTTCGGCGGCTGGTCGGCGCTCGCGCTGACCGCGCCGCGCCGCTTCCTGCTGGTCAGCGACAGCGGCTGGACCGCGCGCTTCGCGCTCGGCGCGACGGGCGCGATCGACGCGCCGAGGATCGAACCGCTGCCGGGTACGCGCAATGTCACCAAGTCGCGGCGCGACGTCGAATCGGTCGCGCTCGCGCCCAATGGCGACGTCGTCGCGGGGTTCGAGAACACCGACAAGCTGCGTCGCTACGATGCCGCGCTGACCCGCGTGCTGGGCTCCGCCAAGCCAAAGGCGATGACCGACTGGCCGGGCAATGCCGGCCCCGAGGCGATGACGCGGCTGGTCGACGGACGCTGGCTGGTGATCGCCGAGGGGCCGCGCTCGGGCACGGGACCCAGCGAAGCGGTCCTGTTCGACCGCGTGCCGAGCGATTCCGCGGCGCGCGAGACGCGCTTCAACTACGACAGCGAGGGCAAGGGCGCGGTGACCGACGTCACGGCGCTGCGCGACGGGCGCGTCGTCATCGTCCATCGCCGCTTTCGCCTGCCGTTCGGCTTTACCAGCACGATAGCGATCGCCGACCCGCAGCGCATCTCGGGCGAGCATGACTGGACGTCGCAGGCGGTCGGGGTGATCGACCGGGCGCCGCTGTCGGACAACTTCGAGGGTATCGCGATCGACCCCGATCCGGCGTGCGGCTGCGTCTGGACGATTTCCGACGACAACCATTCGAGCTGGCAGAGCACGATTTTGCTCAAGCTCCGCCTGCCGCCCCCAAATCCTGCCGGCGAATCGCAGGCACAAAAAAGGCGGCGCTGAACGCCGCCTCTTTTTCGTGGCTGCGAAATCGAATCAGGCGGCTGCGGCGCCGTCCTTCTTCATGATTTCGCGCTTGAGCTTGCGGGCACGATCGCTGAGCTTCGCGTCGCTGGTCTTGACGAGCCAGTTGTCGAGACCGCCATTGTGCTCGACCGAGCGCAGGCCCGAGGTCGAAACGCGCAGTTTCACGCCACGCTCGAGCTTGTCGCTGAGCAGCGTGACGTTCTGCAGATTGGGCAGGAACGTGCGCTTGGTCTTGTTGTTCGCGTGGCTGACATTGTTGCCGACCATGCGGCCCTTGCCGGTGAGTTCGCAGATGCGCGCCATCGTCTTGATAACCTTCTTGGGTGAATCGGGATTCCGGCACGCTGGACTCGCATGAGACCATGCCGGAAAGTCGGCGCACCTAACCAGCTCACACAGATTCGTCAAGCCAAGCTTGGCGCATGGACCCGCGAGCGTTAGCAGGGGGGATGAACGACGATCGCCCCCCGCCCCTTCGCCCGGCGCCCTTTCCGGCATCGCCATTCATGGCGCGCGCGCTCGACCTGGCGCGGGCGGCGGGCGAGGCGGGCGAAGTGCCTGTCGGCGCGGTCGTCGTCAAGGACGGCGCGATTATCGGCGAGGGCGCCAATGCCCCGCGCGCGACCAAGGATCCGACCGCGCACGCCGAAATCGTCGCGCTGCGTGCGGCGGCGCGCGCGCTGGGCAACGACCGACTCGAGGGTTGCGACCTGTGGGTCACGCTCGAACCGTGCGCGATGTGCGCCGGCGCCATCGCGCATGCCCGAATCGCGCGCCTCTATTACGGCGCGAGCGATGCCAAGGGCGGCGGCGTCGAGCACGGCGCCCGCGTCTTCGCCCACCCTACCTGCCACCACCGGCCAGATGTCGCGGGCGGGATCGGCGCGGGCGAAGCGGGCGACCTTCTGCGCGATTTCTTTGCCGTGCGGCGATGATCGGGACCCGCGCGCGAAGCCGTTCAGCAACCTTTAGGCGCGCGGCGAGTAATAGCGGGGTATGAGCTATCTCGACGCCAACCGTACGCCCGAGCGGATCAAGTCCGCGATCGGGGTCGCGCTGATCCTCGCAGTGGGCAGCTATGCCGCGCTGACGATGCGGGGGTCGGCGGTGCTGTCGGCCGCGCAGGAGTCGCTCTCGACCTTCGACGTGCGCTCGCCGCCGCCCCCACCGCCGACCCCCGAACCCGAGCCCCAGCCGAGCAAGGCCAAGGAGGGCAAGGCGGCGCCCGAAAACGTCCGCTCCAAGCCGACGCAGGTCGTCGCGCGCAAGCCGTTCACCCCGCCGATCCCGCTGCCGGTGAAGGCCGCCGAGGTCGCGGGCGAAGGCAATGCGTCGGCCGCGGGCGCGGGCGACCGGCCCGGACCCGGCACCGGCGCGGGCGGCGTCGGCAACGGGCTGGGCAGCGGCGGCGCGGGCGACGGCACCGGCAGCGGCGGGATTGCGACCAAGCCGCGGCGAATCCGCGGCGATATTTCGGATCGCGATTTTCGCAAGCTGCCCGAAAGCATCAAGGTCGACGGCACGGTGACCGCGCTCGTCACCGTCGGGACCGACGGCAGGGCCAAGGCGTGCACGATCGAACGCTCGTCGGGCAGCCCCCAGCTCGACGCGCGCACCTGCGAACTGATCAAGCAGCGCTTCGTCTACGAACCCGCGCGCGATGCCGCCGGGCGGCCGGTCGAATCGAAGATCTACCGGACCCAGCGTTACTGCCTCGTCGCGCGCGTCTGCACGATCTAGCGAACCGAATCCGCGTTCGTGCGTTGAGAAAGCGGGAAGCCGCGACCGAAAAGAGGATAGAGCAATGACTCGCACGACAGTTACGACACCGCGCGGATGGGCGCTGACGCTCGCCAGCGCCGGGCTCGCGCTCGCCACCGCGGGGTGCATGACGACCGACCCCTATGGCAACGACCCCTATGCCAGCGATCCCTATGGCCAGGGCCCCTACGACCAGGGCGGTTACGGCAGCCAGGGCGGCTACGACGCCAACCAGTATCCCGGCGCCGACGATTATTCGGGCGCCTATCGCGGCACCGCATCGGTCGCCCCGCGACGGATCAGCGGGACGATCGAGACGCGCGACTTTCCGCGCAGCGGCGCGCAGCAGCGCGACGGGCGCAGCGCGGTCTACCGGATCGACGTCGGCGCCAACGGCCGCGTCACCGGCTGTCGCGCGAGCGAGCCGAGCGGCATTCCCGAACTCGACGCCTTCATGTGCCGGCTGATCAGCGACCGCTTCGTCTACGAACCCGCGCGCGATGCCAGCGGACGGCCGGTCGCGAGCGTTGCAGGATGGCGCCAGAGCTGGAACCTGCCGGGGCCGTAGAGATTTACGTTCGAATGATCGTTTGACCCCCTCCGCGAACGATTATCCGGCCTCGCGGCAAATACCGGCATTGTCCGGAAATGGGTGGACAGCGGACATTCGCGGGATCGCATGATCGAGGTCCGCTAGGTTTAGAAGCAGACCCGTGCCGGACGGATCAGGCAGGAAAATGAATTCCGCACAGTTTGTTGCCGTCGGGATCACGAAAATAGGCCAGTTCGATGGTGCCCATGGAGGCAGTTTCGCGCGGTCCTGGCGGAGCTTCGATCGAGGTTCCGCCAGCGGCAACGGCGGTATCGTGAAGCTGCTTCACCTGCTCGGGCGAGTCGCAGGAAAAGGCGACTGTGCTGCCGTTGGCGACGCTTGCCGGTTCGTCGTTGATCGGCTGGCTGACGATGAAGTTGGTTCCGTTGCCGTTATTGTAGATCAGACGGGTATGGCCGCTGTCGGCGATGTTCCGCGTCCCTTCCCCTGCACCCAAGGTGCCGAGCACCGTGTCGTAGAAGCGCTTGGATCGTTCAATGTCGTTCGATCCGACCATGGTGTGAAAAAGCACGCATACTCTCCTGAACACTGATCGACTTCCGATCGCCATTAGCGGTCTCACCTAACAGGCACGTAACCCGCAGTCACCCCCGGCCCTCGGAATGTCCGCTATTGGTCGTTAGCGGTCAGTCGATCAGTTAGCCCACCGCCCTCGCCAATCAGTGAACGAACCGCGCGACGACGTCGCGGTAGGAGCGGCTGACCTTCACCTCGGCGCCCGATTCGAGCACGAGGAAGCATTCGCCGTTGGTGTGCGGGCGGACCTGGCGGACGAGGCCGAGGTTGACGATCGTCGAGCGGTGGACGCGCTGGAAATTGCGCGGGTCGAGACGTTTTTCGAGGTCCTTCATCGTCTCGCGCAGGATCAGCGAATTGTCGGCGGTCTCGATCACCATGTAATCGCCCGCGGCGTCGATGCATTCGATCGTGTCGACGTCGACGCGGAAGATCTGGCCGCGGTCCTTGATGTTGATGAGCTTTTCGAAGCGGTTGGCGGCGGGCACCTCTTCCTCGCTCTCGTAGCGTTCGGCGCTGTCGGGAGCGACCTCGGCGAGGACCTCCTTCAAGCGTTCGACCTCGGCGGCGCCGCGCTTTTCGGACAGGCGCAGGCGGACGCGGTCGAGCGCGTCGGCGAGCCGTTGCGGATCGACGGGCTTCATCAGGTAGTCGGCGGCCTGCGCCTCGAACGCGCGGATCGCGTGGTCGCTATAGGCGGTGACGAAGACGAACAAGGGCGGTTCGATGTCCATCATCCCCTGGACGACCGAAAAGCCGTCGAAGCCGGGCATCTGGATATCGAGGAAGACGAGGTCGGGCTTGTGCGTCTTGATCTTGCGGATCGCCTCGCGGCCGTTCTGGCAGGTATCGATGATCTCGACGTCGTCGAACGGCTCGAGCCGCAAGCGCAGCCCCTCGATCGCCAGCTTTTCGTCGTCAACTAATATGGTGCGGATGGTCATGCGAAGGGTCGTACCTCTTGGTTCGGCGAATCTTCGGCGGAATACGGCAGTTCGAGCGTGACCGAAAAGCCGCCGCCGGGAATCGACTTGGTCGTGAAACGCTGCTTGTCGCCATAGGCTTGCGCCAGACGGTCGCGAATATTCGCCAAGCCGACTCCGGTCGATAGTTTGGGTGATGCAAGTGTGGGGCGCGTATCGCCGATATTCAAGCCGGGGCCGCTGTCGGTCACCTCGATCCACAGCGTATCGTCGCGGCGCTGTGCGGCGACGAGGATGTCGGCCCCGTCCTCCTTGGGCGTCACCGCGTACTTGATCGCGTTCTCGACCAGCGGCTGGAGGATCAGCGACGGAACGCGCGCGTCGGCGACCGACGGATCGATGTCGAAATGGGGGCGCAGCCGTTCCTCGAAGCGCATCTTCTCGATGTCGAGATAGAGCTTCAGCGTTTCGACCTCCTGCGCCAGCGTGACCTGGCCGGTCGGTTCGTTGGCCAGCGTGTAGCGCAGGAATGCCGACAGGCGCGACAGCATCGCGTTGGCCGGTTCGGTCTGGCGCAACAGGACGAGCGTCGAGATGCTGTTGAGCGTGTTGAACAGGAAATGCGGGTTGAGCTGGTAGCGCAGCATCGCCAGTTGCGCCGAGGTCGCCTGCGCCTCGAGCACAATGAGCTGGTCGGCCTGCTCCTCGATGCGGAGGAAGTAATTGATCGCGAAATAGAGCGCCGACCACGCGCCGAGCAGCGTCGCGTCGAGGAAGAAGGCGCCGATCGACAGGATCGAGAAGTCGGTGTTGGTCGCGCGCAGGCTCTGGAACACCCAGCCGTCGATGAAGCTGTAGAGCACGCTGGCGGTGACGAGGACGGTGAGCGATGCGGTCCAGGTGACGAGCGGGCGGCGGTCGATCACGCTGTGGTAGAGCACCGACATGATCAGCGTCAGCGAGAAGCCGGTGATCGTCGAGATGATCGCGGGGACGAGGTACGAGGCAGGCTGGCCGTTGGCGAGCGCAGTCGGCACGCGCAGGCCCAGCGCGCCGATCCAGCCGGCGATCTGAAGATACCAGAAGGCGCGCACCTTGTTGGCGAAGAAGCCGTCGACGCGCTTGCTCCCGTCGGCGTTGCGACCCAGCGGATCGGAGAAAAACGGGTGGCCGGTCGGGGCGGCGGCATGCGGGCTGTCGTCGCGCGCGCCGATCGCGGTGCCGCGCGCCTGATCGGGGGGAAGGAAGCGGCGCAGCAGCGATTGCACGGTGAACAGGACGCGCGTGCTCACGCCTCCTCCTCCTCGCGGTGGCCGCCGAGTTCGGTCAGTTCGCCGGTCCGTTTCCAGCGCAGTTCCTCGAGCCGCAACGGGCGCCCGTCATGCGCGTACAGCGCAACGGGGCGGATCGGCAGCTCGTCGCGATCGTCGACCAGCGTCGGCGAGGATTCGATCCTGCCCCAGGTCTCGCCCCATTGGCGCAGCGCGACCATCGCGGGGAGCAGGCCGGCGCCCTTTTCGGTCAGCGCGTAAACGACCTTGCGGCGATCGGAGGGCAGCGCGGTGCGTTCGAGGATGCCGTGATCGACGAGCCGCGCGAGGCGACCCGCGAGGATATTGCGCGCGATCCCGAGCTCGGCCTGGAACTCCTCGAAATGGTGAAGACCGTTGAACGCCGCGCGCAGAATCATGAACGACCAGCGTTCGCCCATCGCCTCGAGTGCCGAGGCAAGGCCGCAATGGTCGTAATCGCCCAGATTTTCACGCAGCTTGCCCATGGAATTACCCGTTCTAGCGCAACTTTGCGCAATGATTGCAACATTTTTCGCGTCGCGCAAAAAAGGGTTGCACATCGCAACTAATTATATAAGTAGTGATTCGCAACCTACATCTATGACAGTAAGGATTTTCCCATGCGCACCCTCACCGCCTTCACCGCCGCGCTTTCGCTCGCCGCCTTGTCGTTCGCCGTCCCCGCCGTCGCGAGCGGCGGCGCATACTACCAGGCCAGCCTTGCCAGCCCGCCGGCCAAGACCAAGCTCGTCGCCAAGGGCTTGCTGTGGAATTGCGACGACACCACGTGCGCCGCGAGCCAGAAAAGCCCGTCGCGCGACGCCATCGTCTGTTCGGCGCTGGCCAAGAAGGTCGGCCCACTGACCGGCTTTGCCGTTGCCGGCAAGGCGTTCGACGACGCCGCGCTCGAAAGCTGCAACGCGGGCAAGTAACCCCGGCTCACCCTTGCGTGCCGGTCCCCCTCTCCGCCGCGCACGTCCTGCGCCGTCCCCGTCGAACGGGGGCGGCGTCGTCTTTTGATCGCCAGCGCCCTTGCCGCGGGCGTCGCGCGCGCTTAGCCACGCAGGCGATGACCCCCGAACTCACCGCAACGTTGAAAACCGTCTTCGGCCACGCCGCGCTGCGCGGGTCGCAGGCGCCCGTGCTCGACCGCGTCATGGCGGGCGAGAACACGCTCGCGGTGATGCCGACCGGCGCGGGCAAGTCGCTGTGCTATCAGCTGCCCGCGGTGGCGATCGAGGGCACCGTCGTCGTCATTTCGCCGCTGATCGCGCTGATGCACGACCAGCTGCGCGGCGCCGAGGCAGTCGGCATCCGCGCCGCGACGCTGACCAGCGCCGACAGCAACCGCGCCGAGACGGTCGAACGCTTTCGCGCAGGCGCGCTCGACCTGCTCTACGTCGCGCCCGAACGCGCGACGATGGCGGGCTTTACCGACCTGCTCGCAACGACGCCGATCGCGCTGTTCGCGATCGACGAGGCGCATTGCGTGTCCGAATGGGGCCATGACTTCCGCCCCGATTACCGCGGCCTGCGCCCGCTGCTCGACCGGTTCGGCGACGTTTCGCGGCTCGCGCTGACCGCGACCGCCGACACGCGCACGCGCGCCGACATCGCCCACCAGCTCGGCATTCCCGACGACGGCATCATCGTCGCGGGCTTCGACCGCCCCAATA
>CAZHWG010000030.1:0-11317 GCA_964535925.1 uncultured Sphingorhabdus sp. | reverse complement strand
GGTGAAGGGGAAATAGCTTGGGCGCAGCCGCAGGTGTATGTCGTCGGTGTCAAAGAACGCCTTGAAGAACGTCTCCAGCGTCCATTTGAGATGGCCCATATGGATGCCGCGATCGATCACCAGCCCCTCGACCTGGTGGAACATCGGCGTGTGCGTCGCGTCGCTGTCGCTGCGATAGGTCCGCCCCGGCGCGATGATCCGCACCGGCGCGCCGTCGGCGACCATCTTGCGGATCTGCACCGGCGATGTGTGCGTGCGCAGCAGCATCTTGCGCCCCTCGCCGTTCTCGCGGTCGAAATAGAAAGTGTCGTGCATCGCCCGCGCGGGGTGCGTTTCGGGAATGTTGAGCGCGGTGAAATTGTGCCAGTCGTCCTCGATCTCGGGACCCGTCGCGACCGCGAAGCCGAGGTCGGCGAAGATCTCGGCGAGTTCGTCCATGACCTGGCTGACCGGATGGATCGACCCTTCGTGCCGCGGCGGCGCGGGCAGCGACATGTCGAGCCGTTCGCCCGCGAGCTGCGCATCGAGCGCGGCGTCTTCGAGCTCCGCCTTGCGCGCCGCGAGCGCGGCCGAGACCGCCTCGCGCAACTCGTGGATCGCGCGGCCTTCGCTCTGGCGCTGTTCGGGCGTCATTGCGCCGAGCGTCTTGAGCAGGGCCGAGACGCTGCCCTGCTTGCCGAGCGCGGCGACGCGCAGCGTCTCGACTTGGGCGGGGTCTCTCGCCGCGGCGATTTCGCCGAGCAGGCGCGTTTGCAGGGTTTCGATATCGGTCATGTCTGTGTCCGCTAGCCGAATTGTCGGGAAAAGCAAAAGGCGCCGAGTTGCCCCGGCGCCTTTTGTCTGGATTGCGGGCGCCGAAGCGCCGCTGCGATCAATCCTTGGGAAGTGCGTCCTGGGCCTGCTTGATGATGCCCTTAAACACGCCCGCTTCGTGCATCGCCATGTCGGCCAGGACCTTGCGGTCGAGTTCGACTCCGGCGAGCTTGAGCCCGTGCATGAACTGGCCATAGGTCAGGCCTTCCATGCGGACGGCGGCGTTGATGCGCTGGATCCACAACGCGCGGAAGCTGCGCTTCTTAACCTTGCGATCGCGATAGGCGTACTGGCCGGCCTTTTCGACCGCCTGGCGCGCGATGCGAATCGTGTTCTTGCGACGGCCGTAATAGCCCTTCGCCTGAACCAATAAGCGCTTGTGCTTGGCGCGCGTGGTGACGCCGCGTTTAACTCTTGCCATTTATCCGCTCCTTACTTCAGGCCGTACGGCGCCCACAGGCGCACGTGCGGAACATCATTTTCGCTCACCAGCGTGGTGCCGCGATTCTGGCGGATATACTTGGCATTGTGGCTCATGAGACGGTGACGCTTGCCAGCGACGCCGTGCTTCACCTTGCCGGTGGCGGTGAATTTGAAGCGTTTCTTCACACCGCTCTTGGTCTTCAGCTTGGGCATTTTCGGGTCTCCTTCTGAGGTCCGGTTTCAGACGAACATGGCAGCCCTTTCGGCCAGCCCGCCTTTTCGGAAGGGGCGCGCATAGCTGCGGACGTATGAAAACGCAAGCGCGGCATCGCGCAACCGCGCTGCGACCATGCTATAAATCCGCCACAACGACTCGGGAGACGATCATGGCAAACGACGACCAGGGACCGCAAGGCGGCCTCACCCCGCATATCACCATCGGCCACAAGCGCGCCAGCGACGCGATCGCCTTCTACAAAAAGGCGTTTGGCGCGAGCGAGGCGCAGCCGCCGCACCTCGCCGAGGACGGCGAGCGGATCATGCACGCGCATCTGCGCATCAACGGCGGGTCGCTGATGCTCAACGACGATTTTCCCGAATATACTGGCCACGAGACGGCCCCGCCGGCGGCGACGACGCTGCACCTGCAGGTCGACGATGCCGATGGCTGGTGGAAACGCGCGGTCGATGCGGGAGGAATCGTGCGGATGGAACTCGCCGACCAATTCTGGGGCGACCGCTACGGCCGGCTCGACGATCCGTTCGGCTTCACCTGGTCGATCGGCGCGCCGGTCAAGCAGGGCTGAGCGCCAGCCCTCCGTATCAGTGCCCGCAGGCGAGCGCCTCGAGCACGTCGTCGAGCCGCGCCGGATCGCCCAGCGCGATGACGTCGCCCGCGCTTTCGGCGCTCAGCGGGTGCCCCGCCCAGTCGCACATCTGTCCGCCGGCGCCCTCGACGACGGGGACCAAGGCGGCGAAATCGTGGAGCTTGAGCCCCGCCTCGACGACGAGGTCGACATGGCCGCTCGCGAGCAGGCCGTAATTGTAGCAGTCGCCGCCCCACACCATCCGCCGGTGCGCGGTCTTGGCGGCGAGCGCCATGAAATGCCCCGCTTCGTGGTCGTCGAACAGGCTCGGGCTGGTCGTCGCGAGCAGCGCGTCGGAGAGTTCGCGACAGGCGCGCGTCGCGACGGGGACATCGTTGTAGGTTGTTGCCCGACCGACCGCGCCGACCCAGCGTTCGCGCCCGATCGGCTGGTCGATCACGCCAAGCACCGGCCAGCCGTCCTGCAACAGAGCGATCAGCGTGCCGAAGATCGGCCGTCCGGCGGCAAAGCTCGTCGTCCCGTCGATCGGGTCGAGCACCCAGACGCGCGAGGCATCGGCGCGCTCGCTGCCCAGCTCCTCGCCGATGATCCCGTCGCGCGGCGCCTCGGCCACCAAGATGCGGCGCATCGCCTCTTCGGCGGCGCGATCGGCGCGCGTGACGGGCGAGGCGTCGGCCTTCGCCTCGACCCCGATCTCGCCGCGCCAAAAGCCGCGAATCGCCACCCCCGCCGCATCGGCAAGACGGTTGGCAAGGGCAATGTCGGAAGGGGTCATGCTGTCTCGACCTCAGTCGAATAGGCTCGACACGCTCGATTCGTCGGCGATGCGTCGCATCGCCTCGCCGAGCAGCGGGGCGATGGTGAGGACGCGGACCTTGTCCGACGTCTCGACCGAGTCGGTCGCGGCAATCGAATCGGTGATGACGAGTTCGGTCATCACCGACTTGTTGATCCGCGCCACCGCCCCGCCCGACAGGACGCCGTGCGTGCAATAAGCAGCGACGCCCTTGGCGCCCTTGTCCATCAAAGCCTGCGCGGCGTTGCACAATGTCCCGCCCGAATCGACGATATCGTCGATCAGGATGCAGAAGCGGTCGGTGACATCGCCGATGATGTTCATGACCTCCGATTCGCCGGCGCGTTCGCGGCGCTTGTCGACGATTGCCAGCGGCGCGTTGTCGAGCCGCTTCGCCAGTGCGCGGGCGCGCACGACGCCGCCGACATCGGGGCTGACGATCATCAGGTCGGCGGTGCCGAAGCGCGCCTGGATATCGGCGCTCATGACCGGCGCGCCATACAGGTTGTCGGTCGGGATATCGAAAAAGCCCTGGATCTGCCCGGCGTGGAGATCGACCGACAGGACACGGTCGGCGCCCGCGGTGGTGATGATGTTGGCGACCAGCTTGGCCGAAATCGGCGTGCGCGGGCCGGGCTTGCGGTCCTGCCGGGCATAGCCGAAATAGGGGATGACCGCAGTGATCCGCCGCGCCGATGCGCGCCTGAGCGCATCGATGCAGATCAGCAGCTCCATCAGGTTGTCGTTCGCCGGATAGGCGGTCGACTGGATGACGAAGACGTCCTCGCCGCGGACGTTTTCGTGGATCTCGACGAACACCTCCTCGTCGGCGAAACGCCGCACGCTCGCTTCGGTCAGCGGCATGTCGAGATAGTCGGAGATCGCCTGGGCCAGCGCCAGGTTGCTGTTGCCCGCAAGGATTTTCATGATGGCGCCCTTTGCTGCCGATAGGCCAAATTGATCGAAGGTCTGTTAGCCGCCCTCGGCCGATTGGCCAAGCGCAGCGTTGCCGTAATCGTGCGCGCCGATTAGAGCATCGGCGATGACGCACTCGCTCACCCTCACGCTGGTCCAGTGCGCACAGCGCGTCGGTGACCTTGCCGCCAATGCCGACGCGATGCTCGCCGCGCGCGCCGCCGCGATGCACGCCGACATCGTCGCCTTCCCCGAACTCCAGCTGATCGGCTATCCGCCCGAGGACCTCGTCCTCAAGCCCGCGCTGATCGCGCGCGCCGCCGAGCATCTCGAACGCCTCGCCGCGGCAACCGGCGACGGCGGACCGGCGATGCTTGTCGGCACGATCGAGGAGGAGGAGGGCCGCGTCTACAATATCATTGCCGCGCTCGACGACGGTCGGGTCGTCGGCCGGACACGCAAGCACGAGCTGCCCAATTACGGCACCTTCGACGAAAAGCGCATCTTCGCCGCCGGGCCGCTGCCCGATCCGATCATGGTCCGGGGCGTGCGCCTCGGCATCCCGATCTGCGAGGATGTCTGGTTCCCGACCGTCTGCGCCCACCTGCTCGAACAGGGCGCCGAGATCCTCTTCGCACCGCACGGCAGCCCGTTCGAGATCGACAAGGACGACCGCCGCATCGGCCAGGTCGCGGGCGCGCGCGTCGCCGAAACCGGCCTGCCGCTGATCTTCCTGAACCGCGTCGGCGGACAGGACGAGATCGTATTCGATGGCTGTTCGTTCGTCCTCAATGGCGACGGCAAGCTCGCCCACCAGCTGCCCGACTGGGAGGAGGTCGCGCGCGATACCGTCTGGACGAAGGGCGAAAGCGGCTGGAGCTGCGCGGGCGGCGAGATCAGCCCGTTCGACGAACATCCCGCCGATATCTACAATGCGATGATCACCGGCCTGCGCGATTATGTGAACGCCAACGGCTTTCCCGGTGTGCTCATCGGCCTGTCGGGCGGGATCGATTCGGCGCTGAGCGCGGCGGTCGCGGTCGATGCGCTAGGGCCGGAGCGCGTCTGGTGCGTCATGCTGCCGAGCCGCTTTACCGGACAGGAGAGCCTCGAGGACGCCAGGGGCTGCGCCGACCTGCTCGGCTGCCGGCTGGACACGATACCGATCAAACCCGCGGTCGAGGCGTTCGACACTATGCTGTCGGGCAGCTTCGCCGATGCCGAGGTCGACATCACCGAGGAAAACATCCAGTCGCGGATTCGTGGCGTCACGCTGATGGCGCTGAGCAACAAGTTCGGCCCGATGGTCCTGACGACGGGCAACAAGAGCGAGATGAGCGTCGGCTATGCGACGATCTACGGCGACATGGCGGGCGGTTATAACGTCCTCAAGGATGCGTATAAATCGACCGTCTTTCTGCTGTCGAAATGGCGCAACGAGAACCGGCCGTCGCTCGGCCTCGGCCCCTCTGGCGCGGTGATGCCCGATCGCGTGATCACCAAACCGCCGAGCGCCGAACTGCGTCCCGACCAGCGCGACGACGACAGCCTGCCGCCATACGAGATCCTCGACCGCATCCTCTATGCGCTGGTCGAAGAAGAGGCGTCGGTCGACGATATCGTCACTGGGCTTGGCTATGACCGCGACCTCGTCGCGCGGATCGAACATCTGCTCTACATCGCCGAATACAAACGCCGCCAGGCCCCGCCGGGGGTCAAGCTCGGCATCCGCAACTTCGGCCGCGACCGCCGCTACCCGATCACGCATGGGTTCCGCACGGCATGATGATGAAGGTTCTGCCAATTCTGCTTGTCGCGTGCCTGTCGGCCGCGTGCGATTCGTCGCAGGCGCCTCAGAAGGCTGACCCTCCAGAGACAGGCCAGCCCGCGCCCGGACCCGATCCGGTGCGCATACCGCCGGCCGCGCCAACGGTCGTGCTGCCCGCCCCGGAAAGCCTGGTCGGCGAATACCGCATTGCGGGCATCGACGGCGAACCGCTTAACGCAGACTTTGGTATCGCGCTGTCGATCGATGCGGAAACTCTCGGCTTCGATGCGCGCTGTGCGGGGTTCGCATGGGAGTATTCCTATCGCGATGGTGCGCTGGAAACCAAGCGCGCCGCCTCGATCAACCCGCCCATCGACGGCAGGCCGCCACCGGTGTGCGCGGTCGCGGTGGCTCCGCAGCAGCGTGATCTCGGCATCGCGCTCGACAATGTGACGCGGGCCGGACGCACGCCGGAAAACGGGATTCTGCTAACCGGAGGTGGGCACAGCGTGACCCTGTTCTCACAATGACCGGACTTCGTAATACGCTCTCTTTGTTTGGCCGATTTGTCATGTTTGCCGGATTGGCAGGGGTGATCGCGGCCTGCGTACCGGCGACGGACCCCGCCGGGAAATCCGACGATGCGCGTATCGATGGATCGACCAATGATGCCGGCACAGCCGACCTACCGCCATTGACGCCGGACGCCGCGGCGGTGGTGCGTATCGAGCAAATGACGGGAATATGGGAAACCAAGGGGGGCGACACGACGATCCGACTGGTAATTTCCTCCACCCATGTTGACCTGCAATCGAGCTGTATCCGGGGCCGATGGAGCTATCGGCTCGACAACGGCAAGCTGGTGACGAGCAGTGTTCCCGTGATCAGCTGCCAGCGGGGTCTGTTCGAGGCAGAGCGGGCGGCGTTCGATACCATCAGCAGGGCGACACGTGCCTTGCATTGCGGAGGACGCGGCCTGATCATCGAAACGGTCGATAGCCGCCTGGTCCTATTCGAGGCGTGACACCTGGCAAGCGAGACACTAGCCAGTCGCGCATGACCGTTATCACCCGCTTCGCACCGTCTCCGACCGGCAATCTCCACGTCGGCAATATCCGCACCGCGCTGCACAACTGGATGTACGCGCGCAAACATGGCGGGCGTTTCGTGCTGCGGCTCGACGATACCGACCAGGCGCGCTCTGACGAGGCGTTCGTCACCGCGATTCGTCACGATCTCGGCTGGCTCGGCCTGACGCCCGACGGCGAGACGCGCCAGTCCGAACGCTTCGATCTTTACGAGGCGCATTTCGAGGCGCTCAAGCAGGTCGGCCGCGTCTATCGCTGCTACGAAACGCCCGAGGAACTCGACCTGCGCCGCAAGGTGCTGCTCGGGCGCGGCCTGCCGCCGGTCTATGAACGCGGCGCGCTCGCGCTAGGCGAGGCCGATCATGCCGCGCACGCTGCCGCCGGCCGCGCGCCGCACTGGCGCTTCAAGCTCGACCACGACGCACCGATTGCCTGGGACGACCTCATTCGCGGACCGCAGCATTTCGACCCGAAGCTGCTCAGCGATCCCGTCATCCGCCGCGCCGACGGCAGTTGGCTCTACATGCTCCCGAGCGCGATCGACGATATCGATATGGGCGTGACGCACGTCGTGCGCGGCGAGGATCACGTCTCGAACACCGCCGCACAGGTCCAGATGTTCGAAGCGCTCGGCGCGGCGCCGCCGGCTTTTGCGCACGAGGCGCTGCTCGTCGGCAGCGAAGGCAAATTGTCGAAACGGCTGGGCTCGCTTGGCGCCGACCATTTCCGCGAACTCGGCATCGAGCCGATCGCACTCGTCGCCCTGCTGGCGCGAATCGGGACGAGCGAGCCGGTGATCCCGGTGAGCGACGCGGCCCCGCTGATCGAAACGTTCGATTTCGCACATTTCGGCCGCGCGCCCGCGCGTTTCGACGACGACGAGCTCAAACTGCTCAACCAGAAGATCGTCCATGGCCTCGATTACGATGCGGTCGCGGCGCGCCTGCCGGCGGAGATCGGCGAAGCGGGCTGGGAAGCGATCCGGCCCAATCTGCACACCGTGCACGAGGCCGCCGATATCTGGTCGTGCGTCACCGGGCCGATCGCGCCGCCGCCGTGCGACGACGATACGCGCGCCTATCTCGCCAGTGCCGCCGATCAGGCCGCATCGATCGACTGGACCGGCGACCCGTGGCACGCGCTGACCGGCGCGCTCAAAGCGGCGACCGATCGCAAGGGCAAGATGCTGTTCCTGCCATTGCGCCAGGCGCTGACCGGACGCGATTCGGGCCCCGACATGGCCGCCCTGCTGCCGCTGATCGGGCGCGACCGTGCGATCGAACGGTTGCGCGCCGCGGCCCAGGGCTGAACGCACGATCCCGTCCGTCTGCTAAGCTCCTGAATGGCGAAGATTTCACGGTTTGACAGTTTTACGTTATATTATATCATCACGTTCCTAATCGGTGAAGGCCGATGGAGCCACCGTCGGCCTGCCGCTTGAGAGGAGGGACGACGATGAACGCGCAACTTTCCCCGACTGGCCCACAGGCCGAACCGATCCGCCGTCACGGTTACAGCGATCAGCCTTCGCGCTTGCGACCGATCCCGCTCGGCCTGTCGATCGGCGTCACCGGCGCGCTGTTCGCGGCCTACCTGCTTGCGCCGCAGGCGATGATCGAACGGTTCACGCCCTTCGCTCCGATCAAGATCAAGCAGATCCCGCTGCCGACGCCGCCCAAGCCGGCGCCGCAGCCGCGAACCGAAACGCCGCAGCCCGAGACGACGATCGTCGTGCCGCGTCGGCCGATCGCGCCGCCGCTGCCCTCCAATCCGCCGATCGGGACGACCGATCGCGGCGCCGACAACCCCTTCACGACCGGACCGGTCGGCGACGCCAAGTCCATCGACCCGCCCGCTCAGCCAAGGCAGCCGGTCGCGCCGGTGCTGACCAAGGTGTCGATCGATCCGCGCTTCGCCGATCGCTTCCAGCCCGATTATCCGCCCGCGATGCTGCGCCTCGAACGCGAAGGCGTCGCCAGGGTGCGCGTCCTCGTCGGCCCCGACGGCCGCGTCCGCGATGTCGTCGATGCCGGTTCGAGCACCCCCGCCTTCTTCGAGGCGACGCGCAGACATGCGCTGCGCGCGTGGCGGTTCAAGCCGGCAACGCGCGACGGTGCGCCGTTCGAAAGCTGGCACGTCATGACCGTGACCTTCAAGCTGACCGGCTAGGGTCAGGAAAGCGGGTCGCTTAATCGCGCCAGCAATAGTATCGGGTGGTTCATGAAAATGCCCGACGTCACCGGCGGCTTCGCCGACCTGTGGAATTATGTGAAGATCGACCGCCCCCATCGCATCCCCGCGATGGGGGTGTCGATCATCCTGCCGATCGTGATTCTTTACCTGTTCGGTTACGCGATGAGCGAGGAACCCGATACCAGCGCCAAGATCGTCTATATCGAAAACTGGACCGTCGACCGTAACGAGGAAGACATCCGCCGCGAATGGCTCGAGCGGGCCAAGGCGACCAACGCGCGCCATGCCCGCAACCGCGAGGCGTACAAGCGGCTCGCCGACAGCATGGGCGTCGAATATGACTCGACCGAGGCCGATCGCGACAGCGCCGCGACCGAGGCTATGGACCCCGAAACGATGGCCAAGGCCCAGCTCGACGCGGCGGAGAAATTCTCGCGCCAGCGCAGCGACGCCGCCAAGGGCGAATGACGGCCGAAGCCCTCGACGACGCGCGCGCAATGGCCGCCGCGATCGGGCTCGCCGATAGTGCGCGCGGCCTGGCGTCGCCCAATCCCAATGTCGGCTGCCTGGTTGTTCGCGACGGCGTGGTGATCGCGCGCGGTGCGACGGCCGAGGGGGGGCGCCCGCACGCCGAGGCGATCGCGCTCGCAGCCGCTGGCGATGCCGCCGCCGGATCGACGGTTTACGTCACGCTCGAACCGTGCGCCCACGCCAGCGATCGTGGCCCCGCTTGCGCATCCCTGCTGCGCGATGCGGCCCCAGCGCGCGTCGTTGTCGCGCTCGCCGATCCCGATCCGCGCACCGCGGGCAAGGGTATCGCGCTGCTGCGCTCGGCGGGCATCGCGGTCGACGTCGGCATCGGTGCCGCCGAAGCGCGCCGCGCGATGGCCCCGTGGCTGATGCGGATCGAACACGGCCGCCCGATCGTCACGCTCAAGCTCGCGATGTCGCTCGACGGCTGCATCGCGCTGGCCGACGGGACGAGCCGCTGGATCACCGGCGACCGCGCGCGCGCCCACGGCCATCTCGAGCGCGCCCGCCATGACGCGATCCTCGTCGGACGCGGCACGCTCGAGGCTGACACCCCGCGACTCGACGTGCGAATCGAAGGGCTTGAGCATCGCTCGCCGCGACGCCTCGTGCTGACATCGGGCGCCGCACCCGACGGTTGGCGGGCACTCGCCTCGCCTGAAGCGATTGCCGACCTCGCCGGCATCGAGTCGGTCCTCGTCGAAGGCGGCGCAGGCGCCGCGTCGGCGTTTCTCGCCGTCGACCTCGTCGACCGCCTGTTGATCTATCGCGCACCGATCCTGATCGGCGACGGGTTGCGTGCGCTTGGCGATATCGGTCTCGCCGACCTCGCCTCGGCGCACCGCCGCTGGACGCCGACCGACCACCGCGAGCTTGGCAGCGACACGCTCGACGTCTACGAGCGGGCGCGAAACGAGGATTGCACAGCCTCATCAGGAAAAGTGGGCACCGGTTTTCCGCCCGGATGAGGCGTCAGAAAGGACTCTATGTTCACCGGCATCATCACAGACATCGGCACGATCCGCAGCGTCGAGGCGCGCGGCGACCAGCGCATCGTCATCGGCTGCGGCTATGACATGGCCGGCGTCGCGATCGGCGCGTCGATCGCCTGTTCGGGCGTCTGTCTGACCGTTGTCGCCAAGGGCCCCGACTGGTTCGCGGTCGACGTATCGGCCGAAACGATCTCGCGCAGCGCCAGGGGCATGTGGACAGAGGGCCGCCGCCTCAACCTCGAACGCTCGTTGCGCGTCGGCGACGAGCTCGGCGGCCATATCGTCACCGGCCATGTCGACGCGACCGGCACGATCAAGGGAATCTGCGAGGACGGCGACAGCTGGCGCGTCGGCATCAATGCCCCCGCCACGCTCGCTGCGAACATTGCCGGCAAGGGCTCGATCGCGATCGACGGCGTCTCGCTGACGGTCAACGAGGTCGCCGACCAGGCCGATGGCAGCGTCGATTTCGCGGTCAACATCATCCCGCACACGCGCGCCGTGACGACGCTCGGCGCGCTCGAACAGGGCAGCGAAGTCAACCTCGAGATCGACGTCTTGACTCGCTACCTTGCCAGGATGCAGCAACGGATGTGATTCGCCCGATTGACATCACACTGTGGTGTGATATTTCGTTCGCATGTCCAGCATCCTCATCTCCCGCATCACCGCGCTCGTCAATTCGGGCGAGGTCACCCGCGCCGGTCTCGCCAAGGCGGCCGGCCTCCATCCCAACAGCCTGCGCGACGTCGGCGAATCGAGCTGGAACCCGACCGCCGATACGCTGCGCAAGCTTGAACACTGGCTCGCCCACGGCAGCGAATCCTCGCCGATGGTCGGCGCCGAAGAGATCATCGCGCTCGCGCGCAACGGCAAGATGTTCATCCTCGTCGACGACGAGGACCGCGAGAACGAGGGCGATCTCGTCATTCCCGCGCAGATGGCGACGCCCGACGCGATCAACTTCATGG
>CAZHWG010000029.1:0-11527 GCA_964535925.1 uncultured Sphingorhabdus sp. | reverse complement strand
AGATAGATGCCGACGCCCGCTTCGAAGCCGGCGACCGGATCCTGTTGCCCGACACCGCGGATGAAGGCGCTGAGTGTCGAGTTGGTCCCGCGCGAATTTTCCACGGTGACGTTCGGCGTCGTGTCCGAAATCGCTGTGATGTCGAGTGCGCCCGACTGGGCGAGCTGCTCGCCAGAATAGGCGGTGATCGCGATCGGCACGTCGAGCAGGCTTTCCTCGCGACGGCGCGCGGTCACGACGATACCTTGATCACTCAGATCCGCTTCGTCGACGGTGTCGGCGTCGGCCGCCGCATCCTGCGCCATGGCGGGGCTGGCGGCGAGCGCGGCGAAGGCGGTCGAGCCGATGAGGGCAGCGAAAAACTGTGTACGAAAGCGGGTCATGCGATCCTCCCTGGAGTGATTCGGCGAGTCTGACACTCGCTCTTGACCCGACCGCATACTGAAAGTTGAACCAGCTTTCAACTTAATCTATTGCGTTTGCAATTATACCGTGGCCATAGAGCAACACGGGGATGGGCAAGAGGACGCCGACTATGGGCAGCAATCGCAGCAATCCCGCGCAAAAGGGGTCGGCCGTCACCCCTGCGACGCCGCGTGGGACACCGCCCGAATCGGGTGGAGCAACCGCTGCGGGTGCGCCTTCCGACAAGGCACCGCGAACCGAGCGCGGGCGCAAGACGCTGCGCAAGCTGCTCGACGCCGCGGCGATCGAGTTCGGGGAGCGCGGTTTCTACGAAAGCTCGATCGCCGAGATCACCCGGCGCGCCGGGACCGCGCTCGGCAGTTTCTATACCTATTTCGATTCGAAGGACGCGATCTTCCGCGCGCTGGTCCAGGACATGAGCGGCCAGGTCGGGCGCCATGCCGGCGCGGCGCTGGCGGGCGTCAGCGGCGCGCTGGCGCGCGAAGAGGCGGCGCTCGCGGCGTTCCTCGACTTCGCGCGGATCCACAAGGAGGTCTATCGCATCGTCGACGAGGCCGAATTCGTCGATCCCGACAGCTATCGCGCGCATTACGAGAATACCGCGACGCGCATCCTCGCGCGGCTGAAGGAAGGTGCCGAGGCGGGCGAGCT
This sequence comes from uncultured Sphingorhabdus sp., assembly GCA_964535925.1. Taxonomy (GTDB): domain Bacteria; phylum Pseudomonadota; class Alphaproteobacteria; order Sphingomonadales; family Sphingomonadaceae; genus Flavisphingopyxis. The sequence continues at coordinate 10,450 of CAZHWG010000029.1, read as the reverse complement.
GCGCGACGACGTCGACGAGCTGCACGCCTGGGCGGTGATGGGGATGAACGTCTTCCTGGGGCTGCGCTATGCAGTGTGGACCGACGAGGCCGACCCCGCCGACATCGCGGCACGGGCCAACGACATGATCGCGCGCGGGCTTATCAAACCGCCAGGCTAGTCCTGCGCCTTCGCCTTCTGGCGGTAGGCGTGGAGGAGCGGTTCGGTATAGCCGTTGGGCTGCGCCGCGCCTTCGAAGATCAGCGCGCGCGCCGCGGCAAATGCGGTGCTGCCCATGCCGCGTCCCGCCATCGGGCGATAGTTTTCATCGCCGGCATTCTGCGCATCGACGCGCGCCGCCATGCGCAGCAGCGCGCCCTCGACATCGTCGGGGGTGACGATCCCGTGGCGCAGCCAGTTGGCGATGTGCTGCGACGAGATGCGCAGCGTCGCGCGGTCCTCCATCAGCCCGACATCGGCGATGTCGGGGACGGTCGAACAGCCGATCCCCTGCTGGATCCAGCGCACGACATAGCCGAGCAGGCTCTGCGTGTTGTTGTTGAGCTCGGCGCGGATCTCTTCGTCGGACCAGTTGACCCCGCGCGCGAGCGGCACGGTGAGCAGGTCGTCGAGCGGGGCGACGGGCTCGGCGGAGCGTGTCGCCTGGCGCGCGAAGACGTCGAGCCGGTGGTAATGCGTCGCGTGCAGCGTCGCGGCGGTCGGGCTCGGCACCCAGGCGGTGTTGGCCCCTGCCTGCGGATGGCCGATCTTGGTTTCGAGCATTTCGGCCATGCGGTCGGGCGCCGCCCACATCCCCTTGCCGATCTGCGCACGCCCCGAAAAGCCCGCGCCAAGCGCGATCTGGACGTTGCGATCCTCGTACGCCGCAATCCACGGCGCGCGCTTCATGTCGCCCTTGCGCAGCATCGCGCCGGCTTCCATCGACGTATGAATCTCGTCGCCGGTGCGGTCGAGAAAACCCGTGTTGACAAAGAAGATACGGTGGCGGACCGCGGCGATGCACGCGGCGAGATTGGCCGAGGTGCGGCGCTCCTCGTCCATCACGCCGATCTTGATGCTGTGCCGCGCGAGGCCGAGCAGGTCCTCGACCGCGTCGAACAGGTCGTTGCTGAAGGCGCACTCCTCGGGCCCGTGCATCTTGGGCTTGACGATGTAGATCGATCCGGCGCGGCTGTTGGTGAAACGGCCGAGCCCAGTGAGGTCGCGCACGCCGATGAGACCAGTGACGATCGCGTCGAGAATCCCCTCGGGCGCCTCGCCGCTGTCGGCAAGGCGGACCGCGGGGGTCGTCATCAGGTGGCCGACGTTCCGCACGAGCAGCAGCGCGCGGCCGGGCAGCGTGAAGGCGTCGCCCAAGGGGTCGACATAGTCGCGGTCGGCGACGAGGCGGCGAGCGAGCGTCCTGCCGTTCTTGGTGAAGCTGGCGGCGAGGTCGCCGTCGATCAGGCCGAGCCAGTTGGCATAGCCCGCGACCTTGTCTTCGGCATCGACCGCGGCGACCGAATCCTCGAGGTCGCAGATCGTCGTCAGCGCGGCTTCGAGGACGATGTCGGCAACGCCCGCGGCATCGGTCGCGCCGATCGGGTGACCGGAATCGACGACGATCTCGATATGCAGGCCGTTGTGGCGCAGCAGGAGGCTGTCGGCGCGCCGTCCGACGAGTTGCGCGGGGTCGGCGAGCGCGGGCGCGCGCCCGTCCCAATCGGCCCACGACCCCTTGGCCAGCGGTACGGCATCGTCGAGGAACGCGCGGCCCCAGGCGACGACCTGCGCCCCGCGCACCGCGTCATAGCCGGGCCCTTCGGCGGCGCCGGGGATCGCGTCGCTGCCGTAGAGCGCGTCGTAGAGGCTGCCCCAGCGCGCGTTGGCGGCGTTCAGCAGGAAGCGGGCGTTGAGCATCGGCACGACGAGCTGCGGCCCGGCGATGGTCGCGATCTCGGCGTCGATATTCTTAGGGTCGATCGCGACATCGGCGGGTTCGGGGACGAGATAGCCGATCTCTCGGAGGAAGGCCTGGTATTCGCGCTGGTCGATCGCCTGCCCGGCATGGTCGCGGTGCCAGCCGTCGAGCTTCGCCTGCAGCGCATCGCGCGTCGCGAGCAGCGCGCGGTTGCGCGGCGCGAAGGCATCGAAAATCGCGCCGACGCCGCGCCAGAAGGCGTCGGCGTCGATCCCGGTGCCGGGCAGCGCGCGGGTTTCGATGAAGTCGGCGAGCAGGGGCGCGACCTGCAGGTTGGCGCGGTGCAGCAAGGGCAATACCTTTCGCGGGAGACGTGCGAGGCCGGGACGGTCGTCCGGGTTGTGCGGACTGCGCGCGGCGGCGTCAACCGGGGGGCGGGTCGCGCAAGGTTGCGGAATCGGGAAATGGTGCGCCCGGCTGGATTCGAACCAGCGGCCTCAAGATTAGAAGTCTCGTGCTCTATCCAGCTGAGCTACGGGCGCGCACCGGGGGTCCGGCGGTCGGCGTTCTAGCGCGCGAAGCGGGCGCTGCCTAGCGATGCGATGGTTCGGGCCCTGCGAACGCGCGTCAGGCGGCGACCGACAGGCCGGCGAAGACGCCCTCGAACAGGCGGCGGCCGTCGCTGCCGCCGTGCGCCGCCTCGATCGCGCGCTCGGGATGCGGCATCAGGCCGAGGACGTTGCCCGCGTCGTTGAGGATGCCGGCAATGTCGCGCGCCGAGCCGTTGACGCGGCCGTTCGCGTCGCCGCCGGTATAGCGCAGCGCAACGCGGCCCTCGCCCTCGAGCCGGTCGAGCGTCGCCTCGTCGGCGAAATAATTGCCGTCGTGATGCGCGACGGGAAAGACGATCTCCTCGCCCGCCCGATAGCGCGCGGTGAAGATCGACTGGGTGTTCTCGACGGTCAGCGCGACGTCGCGGCAGACGAAGTTGAGCCCGGCATTGCGCATCAGCGCGCCGGGCAGCAGCCCCGCCTCGGTCAGCACCTGGAAGCCGTTGCACACGCCGAGCACGGCGACGCCGCGCGCGGCGGCATCGATCACGGCGCGCATCACCGGCGAGCGGGCCGCCATCGCGCCCGAGCGGAGGTAGTCGCCGTACGAAAAGCCGCCGGGCACCGCGATGAAATCTAGACCGTCGGGCAGGCTCGCCTCGCCGTGCCAGACCATCGTCGGCGCGCTGCCCGAGATATCGCGGATCGCCACCGCCATATCGCGGTCGCAGTTCGATCCGGGGAAGACGATGACGGCGGATTTCATGGACGTATCCCGGTTCAGCCGCGTTCGATGCGGTAGTTTTCGATGACGGTGTTGGCGAGCAGCTTGCGGCACATCGCGTCGAGATCGTCGTCGGAGGTGTCGTCGGCGACCTCGAGTTCGATGAAGCGCCCGGCGCGGACATCGTCGATGCCGGCAAAGCCGAGGCTAGCCAGCGCGTGGTGGATCGCCTTGCCCTGCGGGTCGAGAACGCCCGGCTTGAGCGTCACATAGACGTTGATCTTCATCGCGCACCCTGCCCTTCGTGGCTGGTTTGTAAAATCGCCGCCGCTATGCCGTGTGCGCCGCGGGGCGGCAAGACCCAAGTCGGGCACAACGCGGCTAAGCAGTTATTTACCTTATTCGGCTAGGGCCGTGACGCTCTAAAGGGTTGCCGGTCTTCGGTCGGCCCGCGAGAGGGGACATGTCATGGGAATGCTGGCACTCGCGATGTTCATCGCCCTGTTCGGCTGGGGCCACCAGCTGTTCATGTGGTCCGACCCCGATGGCCAGATCCAGCTCGCGCTGTTCGCCGCCTTCCTGTTCGGCATTATCTGCGGTTATCGCGTCAACGCCTGACGGTCGCCGCCGCCACCACCAATCGGATTACTTCGCCGCCGGCGCCGCCTTGGCCTCGGGGACGATGCGAATCCTGAGCTCCTTGCCCGGAACGAGATACTTGCGCGCCGCCGCCTGAAGGTCGGCCGGCGTGATCGCCTTTACCCGCGCCTCGAGCGTGCGGTAGCGGTCGAGCCGCGCCGCCTCGCCCTGCGCGCGTGCCGCCACGCCGAGCCACCAGCCGTTTTCGCGGCGGTTCTTGCCGATCCGTTCGAGCAGCGGCGTGCGGGCGCGGGCGAGCATGTCGGCGCTGACCGGCGCATCGCGCAGCTCGCTGGCGATCGTGTCGATCGCGGCGAACACCTCGTCGACCTGCGACGGGGCGACGACGACCGAGGTGCCGAAGGTGCCGTAATCCTTGTAGATCCGCGACATGTTCGACGAGGCACTGGGCGAATAGGTCGCGCCGAGCTTTTCGCGGATCTCGTCGATCAGCAGGATCCCCATCACTTCGGAGAGCATGTCGACCCTGGCCGTTTCGACCGCATCGCTGTCGTCGTCGGTCGGCCAGTAGGCGAGCGCCAGCCCCTGGTCGGGCGTGCCCGCGTGGGTCAGCGTGACAGGGGCGGTACTGGCCGGGAAGCGCACGTTGCGCGCGGCGTCAAAGGCGCCGAAATCGGCGTCGCGCTCCGGCAGCGCGCCGAAGCTTGCCGCGACCGCGGCGATCACCGCCGCCTCGTCGATATCGCCGACGATGCCGATCTCGATCGGCGCGCGCGCGAGGATCGGCGCCAGCGCCGCCTTGAGCTCGCCGAGGTTGCGCGCAAGCAGCGTCGCCTCGTCGGGAATGCCGAAGCGCGGATCGCCGCTCGCGAGGATGCGGCCGACGTCGCGCGCCGCGACCGATTGCGGCGTCGCGTCGAGTTGCGCCACATAAGTCGGGACGAGGTTGGCCCAGCGCGACTGCGCCTCGGCGCGATAGCCCGGGTCGGTCAGGTAGGCGGCAGTCACCTTGAGCTGGAGCGGCAGGTCGGCCATCGTCGTCGTCCCGCTCGAGCCGAAGCTGTCGTCGCCCGCGACGAGACCCGGCGAGACATTGTGCCCGGCGAGGACCTGCTGAAGATCATCGAAGCTGTGCTGGCCGAGGCCGGCATTGGCGAACATCGAGCTCATCAACAGCGCGAGGCCGGGCTGGTCGGCGGGCAGCTGCAGCTCGCCCGAGCCGATGCGGATCGAATAGCGCAGCTTGCCCTGTTCGAAATCTGTCTTCTTGAGGTTGAGCCGGACATTGTTGGCAAAGCGGATCGTGCGGATGCCGAGGTCGGGGATCGTCGCATCGGCGACGACTGGGCCCGGCGTGCCGAAATCGTCATAATCGAATGCGGTTTCGACCGCGGCGGCGGGGGCGTCGACCTTGATCGCGCTGGCCGCCTCGAACGCGGCCATCACGCCCGCGTCGCCGCCCGCGATCGGCGTCTTGGCCGAGACGTGGACGAGCGGGGGCGACCCCGCCCAGCGCGCGCGGAACGCGGCGTTGACCGCATCGACGCTGAAGGTCGGCCTGAGCGTGTTGAACAGATCGCGGTTGGCGGCCGGCGTGGTGAACAGCGACTGGTCGTCGACCGTCCCGACGATCGCGTTGGCGAGCGACGCCGAGCGGCGCGTGTCGGCCTGGTTGGCGGCGGTGTCGAAGGCGAGCTGGAAATTGGCCAGCTGTTCGGCGAGTTCGGCCTGGGTGAAGCCGTATTGCAGCGCGCGATTGAGCTCGGTCTCGCCGACCGTCAGCCCCTGTTTCCATTCGCCTTCCTTCGCGGTCACCGAGATCGACGCGTTGCGCGCCGCCTTGAACAGGTCGCCGGTCGAAGCCGAGGCGCCGAGGATCGGGCTGTCGGGTGCGTTGGCGATCTTTTCGAAGCGCCGGTTGAGGATCGCGTTGCCGAGCTGTTCGAGCAGCGCGCGGCAATTCTGGGCGATCGTTTCGGGGGTCGCGACATAGGGCTGAAAGCTGTCGACGGTGACGATATAGGGGACGTCGGGATCGACGAAGGTGTCGGCGGCGGCGGGGCGCGTGACGTCGACGCGGCCCTCGTCGAGTTCGGCGCCGGCCGGACCGACTCCGCGCCAATCGGCGAAGCGCGCCTGGATCTTCGCCTCGATCGCGGCGGGATCGAAATCGCCGACGAAGACGAGCGTCGTCATTTCGGGGCGGTAATAGCGTTCGTAGAGCGAGTGGATGTCGGCCGCGCTGGCGGTTTCGAGGACCTGCTGCGTGCCGATCGGCAGGCGCGTCGCGAACGGTGCCTGCGGCGCGACGAAGCCGAGATAGTCCTTGATCCGGCGCAGCTGGAAGCTGTCGCGGGTGCGCATTTCGGACAGGATCACGCCGCGTTCGCGATCCACCGCGTCGGGCGCGATCGTGAGGTTGTCGGCGATTTCGCGCATCAGCATCAGCGCGGTGTCGATCATGTCGTCGTCGGTCTTGGGCAGGTCGAGCTGGTAGACCGTGGCATCGAAGCCGGTCGACGCGTTGGTGTCGGCACCGAAGGCCAGTCCCTTGCGCTCGAGGATCTTGACCATGTCGCCTTCGGGAACGTTCTTCGACCCGTTGAACGCCATGTGTTCGATGAAATGGGCGAGCCCCTGTTCATCATCGCTTTCGGCGATCGAACCGAATTCGACGCGCATCCGCACCGAGGCCGAATCCCTGGGCGTCGCGTTGCGCAGGATCGCGTATTTCATGCCGTTGGGCAGCGTGCCGTAGCGCACCGCCGGATCGGGCGCGATGTCGTAGACGGGAAAGCCCCAGCCGGTCTGACCGGTGACCGCGGCGGCGGGCGGCGCGGCCTGGTCGACGGTCGCGGGCGCGACCGGGGGCGCGAACATCGTCGCACAGGCCGATAGTACCAGGCCCAGTGACATCAATGCGGTGGTCAGGAGGGCCCGGGTCAGACGGCTATGCTGCATCGACTTATTTTCCTCGTTTCTTGCGGTGAGTCTCGAGATCGAGGACTTCGTTGTCGGCGCCTTCGGGCATCAGGCCGAGACGGCGGGCGACTTCCTGGTACGCTTCGGCCTCGCCGCCAAGATCGCGCCGGAAACGGTCCTTGTCGAGTTTCTCGTTGGTCTGCATGTCCCACAGCCGGCAGCTGTCGGGGCTGATCTCGTCGGCGAGGATGATCCGCGAAAAGTCGTTGTCCCAGATCCGCCCGAACTCGAGCTTGAAGTCGACCAGGCGGATGCCGATGCCGGCGAACAGCCCGCACATGAAGTCGTTCACGCGGATCGCCATGTCGGCGATGTCGTGCATCTCTTCCTGGCTCGCCCAGTTGAAGCAGGCGATATGCTCTTCGGCGATCAGCGGGTCGCCGAGCGCGTCGTCCTTGTAGCAATATTCGATCAGCGTGCGGGGGAGCTGCGTGCCTTCCTCGATGCCGAGGCGTTTCGACAGCGTGCCCGCAGCGACGTTGCGAACGATCACCTCGATCGGGACGATCTCGACTTGGCGGATCAGCTGCTCGCGCATGTTGAGCCGGCGGATGAAATGGGTCGGCACGCCGATCTGCCCGAGCAGCGTGAAGACGTGTTCGGAAATGCGGTTGTTGAGCACGCCCTTGCCCGAGATCGTCCCGCGCTTCTGCGCGTTGAACGCGGTCGCGTCGTCCTTGAAATACTGGATCAGCGTACCCGGCTCGGGGCCTTCATAGAGTATCTTGGCCTTGCCTTCGTAAATCTGGCGGCGACGGGGCATGAGCGGAGACCTTTTCGAGCGATAAAAGACGAGGCCCCGGACAAGGTCCGCGAACTCGATCGCGGCGTGTCCGGGGCGTGCCCCGCCTTAGCCGATGGTACCGCGCCGCGCAATCGTGGCGCCGAGCGCGCGATCACACGATCGGCACCGCCGCCGACGTCCAGGTGACGATGAGCACGCTCGCCACCGATGCGAACGCAGCGACGGTTGCGCCCGCCGCGACGCCCAGCGTCCTCAGCATGGCACCCAAATCGCTATCGCGACCCGGCGCCGGCTGGTCCGCCCGAGCGGCACCGCGACGGTCATGATGGGCGACGACCAGGCGCCCGATAAATTCGTCCTGCATATCAACCTCCTTATCACCGGGCATGGTCGCCCGATGACCCGAATATGCCTATCCGGAGCGGCCAAGGCCAATTTGAAGCTCGACATTACATATAAGCCTGGCTTATATAGATTCGATGTCGTCGCTGCCCTCTCTCGCTGCCGTCCGGGTCTTCGAGGCCGCCGCCAGGCTGGAGAATTTCTCGCGCGCGGCCGACGAACTGGGGATGAGCCAGGCGGCGGTCAGCTATCAGATCCGGGCGCTCGAACAGGCGCTGGGGGTGGCGTTGTTCCGGCGCGAAAAGGGCCGCGTCACGCTCAGCCCCGAAGCGACCGACCTGTCGGTCCAGACCAGCGCCGCCTTTGCCACGCTGCGCGACGCGTTCGACCGGCTGCGCGACGAGGATGCCAGCCAGCTGACCGTCAACAGCTTTTCCAGCTTCGCCAACCTGTGGCTCGGCGGGCGGATCGGCGGCTTCCAGCTTTCGCATCCCGGCCTCGCGGTGCGGCTGATGGTCGAGGACCGGATCACCGATTTTGCCCGCGACGATATCGACGTCGCGGTGCGCGGCGGACAGGGCGACTGGCCCGGACTGCACGCGCAGTTCCTGATGCGCAGCGTCTTCGCGCCGATGGCGAGCCCGGCCTATGTCACCGAGCATGGCCCGTTCGACACCCCCGACCGGATCGCCGCGGGCCGGCTGCTCAGCCCGCAGGACCGTTGGTGGGCGACATGGTTCGCGGCGGTCGGGCTGACCGACCTGCCCGCGCCCGCGCCGGGCATCCGATTCGATTCGCAGAGCGTCGAGGGAAGCGCGGCGCTGGCCGGACAGGGAATCGCCCTGCTCAACCCCGTGTTCTGGGACGAGGCGCTGCGCGAAGGCCGGCTGATCCAGCTCGCCGCGGCGACCTATTCCGGCTCAAGCCTGTGGATCGTCTGTCGCGAGCACCAGCGCAACCAGGCCAAGATCAAGGCGTTTCGCGACTGGGCGGTGGCCGAGGCGGAGCGTGGCCCGTGGGGCGAGGCGGTGCGCGCCGCGCCTCAGCCGGACGACTTGCACGCCTCTATCCTGCCCGGTTCGGGACGCTCGCCCGACGCTTCGAAGCTGGCGTAATAGCTGCCCAGCTCGGGCAGTTCGGTAAATTCGGCGAGCTTGTAACCGACGCGTTCGAATTCGCAGAAAAGCAGCTTGGGCGGCGTGCCGTGCTGCGTCGTCGGGCGGTCGGCGTCGATCACGATGACCTTTCCGCCGGTGCGCAGCGCGGGGCGCAGTCGCCAGAGAAAGGCATAGGGCTCGGCGATCTCGTGGTACATGTGGACCATGAAGATGCGATCGAAGCTGGCCGCCGGCAGCTTGGGATCGTCGGGCGCGCCCAGCTTGATCGAGACGTTGTCGAGCCGTTCGCGTGCGACGCGGTCGGCGAGGCGGCGGATCGCACCGCGGTCGATGTCCTGCGCGAGGACGCGGCCCTTCTGGCCGACGCGCTGGCCGAGGCGGACGGTATAATAGCCCTCGCCCGCGCCGATATCGGCGACGGTCATCCCCGCGACGATGTTTGCCCGATCCATCACCGCGACCGCCTCGCCGAGCCGGTCGCGGCTGTTCTCGTCCGAATACTGGTTCGAGACGACGGGCGCGACGGGGCGGTCGGCGCGGGGAAATTCGCGCGCGGTCTCTGGCCGGTCGGCGTCGGGGTCGTGGATCCACTTGCACCCCGGCAGCGCGAGCGCGAGCCCCGCCGCCGCGATCAGCCAGGCCCCCCGCCGGCGCATCAGTCGACGTCCTCGACTTCGACCTTTTCGCCGGTCACCTTCTGGCTCAGCGCGGCAGCCATGAAGGGATCGAGCGCGCCGTCGAGGACGTCGTCGGGCGACGGCGAGGTGACGCCGGTACGCAGGTCCTTGACCATCTGGTAGGGCTGGAGGACGTAGCTGCGGATCTGGTGACCCCAGCCGATCTCTGTCTTGGCCTGGTATTCGCCCGATGCCTCGGCCTCGCGCCGCGCCAGTTCGGCCTCGTACATCCGGGCTTTCAGCATGTTCATCGCGGTCGCGCGGTTCTTGTGCTGCGAGCGGTCGTTCTGGCTGGCGACGATGATGCCGCTGGGGATGTGCGTGATGCGCACCGCGGAGTCGGTCGTGTTGACGTGCTGCCCACCCGCGCCCGAGGCACGATAGGTATCGATCTTGAGGTCGCCCTCGTTGATCTCGATGTCGATGTCGTCGTCGATCACCGGATAGACCCAGACGCTCGAAAAGCTCGTGTGGCGCTTGGCCGCGCTGTCATAGGGCGAGATGCGCACGAGGCGATGGACGCCGCTCTCGGTCTTGGCATAGCCGTAGGCGTTCTCGCCCTTGACCTCGATCGTGGCCGACTTGATCCCCGCCTGGTCGCCCGCCTGGTAATCGACCATCGAGACCTTGTAGCCGCGCTTTTCGGCCCAGCGCTGGTACATGCGCAGCAGCATCTCGGCCCAGTCCTGGCTCTCTGTCCCGCCGGCGCCGGCGTGGATTTCGATATAGGTGTCGTAGCCGTCGGCCTCGCCCGCGAGCAACGCCTTGATCTTATCGGCATCGGCGCGTTCGGCGAGCTTGCCGAGCGCGG
>CAZHWG010000028.1:0-11657 GCA_964535925.1 uncultured Sphingorhabdus sp. | reverse complement strand
CTTTCGCAGCTCGGCCGCGCATATCTTGGGAAGGGTCAGGCTATACGCGCGCGCGATTTGCTCCGCGCGGCATACGAACTGCAACCTGGCAATGCCGGTGTCGTCAGCCTGTTCAGCCTCGCTCTGTCACGGAGCGGCGGGAGCCGGAAGGCGGCGCGCGATCTGGCGATCAAGGCAGTCGCGATCGAACCGGGAAATACGACCTATCGCGATCGACTCAAAGCTCTGGAAGGCTGATTTTATCGGGAAGCGGCGCCTGTCGCGCGTATGGGTTCAGGCGTCAGTGCGAGCGACGTCCTCGACCGCGATCCCGATCCGTTCCATGTGGCGCGCGATCGGCGGCCAGATATTGTCGAGGAAATCGCGCCGCATCATCGCCCGCAGCTTCGTCTGAGCGCCATCGGCGACGAACATGCCGACGCCGCGTTTGACCACGACGAGTCCGTCATCCTGGAAGGTCTGATAGGCCTTGGCGACGGTCAGCGGGTTGGCGCCTTCCTCGGCGGCGAGCGCGCGGACCGATGGCAACATGTCGCCGTCGGCATAGGTGCCGTCGAGAATCGTCGCCGCGATGGTGTCGCGCAGCTTGAGGTATACGGGCTTGTTGGGATCGATCATCCCGCGTTATTGCCATAATACAGTGGGGCGGTCAAGTTAACTCTCGCCGCCGGACCGCGGGATTCGTTAGGCCCCTGGCGACCAGTGGCGGACGATGTCGCCCAGCGCGGGACGCACGCGCTCTTCGGGCGAATCGGCCCGCGTGCCGATAAAGACGAAACCGGCGATGCGATCGTCTTTGCGAGCGCCGAGCGCGGCGGCGACGTCTTGGTTATAGGCTGCCCAGCCGGTGATCCAGCTCCCGGCTAACCCATGTGCATGTACTGCGTGGAGCAGGTTCATCGTCGCCGCGCCGCACGACAATCGCTGTTCCCACAGCGGGATGTGGCTTGTCGTGTTGGGCGCCGACAAGACGACGATCAGACACGGAGCTTGATGCGCGAAGGCGGCGACGGCTTCGTGCTCGAGCCGTCCCGCGTCTGGCCGTTCGCAGCGATAGGCCTGGTCGAGCATGTCCGCGAACGCGGCGCGCTTGTCGACGTCGATCACGACGTAGCGCCACGGCGCGAGCTTCCCGTGATCGGGGGTACGTGCTGCGATCGCGAGGATCGCATCGAGCTGTGTGGGCGATGGGCCCGGCGCAACGAGCTGTCGGGGCTTGGCCGAGCGCCGCGTGGCAAGGTACGAAATCAGGCTGTTTTTGTCGTTCATCGTCATGACAGGCGCCTAGCAGCATGATAGTTTTGCAACAACGCGCTTCACAAGGCGAATTCTGTCGCTAGGGTGCGGCGCCAACCGAATGATTAATGCGCATGTCGTCAAGGCTGCGCGCGGCAAGGGGATTTGAGGATGGCTTTCAAGGACGTTGCACTTTGGGCTCAGGAGGATTGGATTGCAGCCATTGCATCCATCGTCCTGATAGGATTTCTTGTCGTCGGCGCCTTTGCCGTCACGCGCAAGCAGGCCGAAGTGGGCGGGCATCCCAAGGGCCTGTACATCCTGTTCTTCGCCGAAATGTGGGAGCGCTTCTCCTATTACGGCATGCGCGCGCTGTTGATTTTCTACCTGACGCAACATTGGCTGTTCAACGATAGCGCTTCGAATATCGTCTATGGTGCCTATGTCAGCCTGGTCTATATCACGCCGGTCCTCGGCGGCTGGCTTGCCGACCGTTATCTCGGGCAGCGCAAAGCGGTGCTGTTTGGCGCAGTCCTGCTGACTTTCGGTCATTTCCTGATGGCGTTCGAGGGAACGGGCGGGCAGAACGATCCGACGATTAACATTTTCTGGCTGGCACTCAGCTTCATCATTGTCGGCTCGGGCTTCCTCAAGGCGAACATCTCGGTGATCGTCGGCCAGCTTTACCCGCGCACCGACGTGCGGCGCGACGGCGCATACACGATATTCTACATGGGCATTAACGTGGGCGCGGCGATCGGTACGATCATCGCCGGCTATCTCGGCATTACGTTGGGCTGGTCTTACGGCTTCGGTGCGGCGGGAGTCGGCATGCTACTCGGCTTGATCGTCTTCATACTCGGCAGGCCACTGCTGCTCGGCCAGGGCGAACCGCCGAAACTGCTGGAAAAGAGCCGCGAGTTCTTGCTCTACGGCGTCGGTGTAATCGCGGTCGGCGTAATGTGGTTGCTGATCCAGTACCAGTCGGTCGTCGGTGGCCTGATGCTGGTTTCGGGCATTGCCCTGCTGCTTTATGTACTCTTCGAGGCTTTCAAGCTCGAACGGGAGCCGCGCGAACGCATGTTCGCAATCCTCTTCCTGATCGCGCTGCAGCCGCTATTTTGGGGTTTGTTCGAACAGGCGGGCGGTTCGCTCAACCTGTTTACCGATCGCTATATCGACCTCGGCGGTGTTCCGGCCCCGATCTTCCAGTCGATCAACCCGATCTACATTATCCTGCTGGCGCCGATCTTTGCATGGCTGTGGACCTTTCTCGCCCGGCGCGGGATCGAACCTTCGACCCCCGCCAAGTTCGGTCTCGGACTGGTTCAGCTGGGCTTCGGGTTTCTCGTCCTGGTCTGGGGAGCAGCATCGGTGGGGATCGATGCGAAGGTGCCCGTCATCTTCCTGTTCGCCATCTATTTCTTCCACACTACCGGCGAGCTTTGTCTGTCTCCGGTTGGGCTCAGCGCGATGAACCGGCTGGCGCCGCGCCACCTCGCCAGCCTGATCATGGGCGCATGGTTCTTCGCCACGGCTGGCGGCAATTTTGTCGCTGGCATGATCGGTGCGGCGACCGGCGGCGAAGATGGCGCCATGACGCGCGAAGCCACTATGACGATTTATCAGCAGATCGGCTGGATCGCGATTGGCGTCGGCATCGTCGTTATTGTGATTGCCCGTTTCGTGAAGCGCTGGATGCATCTCGACACGCTCGGCGATCACGATGTTGGCGATGACCTGCTCGGACAGAGCGAAGTCGGCGAGCCTCAGGCCGCCGGCGTCCACCCTGATACCGGTCCTCGCAGCTAAGTTGTACGGATAAATCGAGAACGAACAACGCGCCGCTGGTCAACCGACCAGCGGCGCGTTACGCATTGGTCGGAATTTCAGGGGGAGTCGCGAAACGATGATCGGATTGACCGGAAGAATTGGCGCTGTTGCAGCGTCGCTGACGCTGCTGGCCGGGTGCGCCACAACGGGTACGAACGAGGCAACATCAACCACTTCGAGCAGGTCCGGCGGCTCGGCATATGCGTCCAATCCCTATCCCTCAACCTATCGCGCCTATCCCGGCGCGCCGACCGCGATCACCAACGTCACATTGTACGACGGCGAAGGCGGGCGGATCGATCGCGGCACATTGGTCTTTGCCGACGGCAAGCTCGTCGCGGCTGGGGATGCCACGACCGCGATCCCCGACGGAGCGCAGGTGTTCGACGGCAGCGGCAAGTACGTTACTCCCGGCGTGATCGATATCCACAGCCATCTTGGTGCCTATCCCTCGCCCGGCGTCGATGCCAATTCGGACGGCAACGAGGCAACCGACCCGACCACCCCCGAAGTCTGGGCTGAACATAGCGTCTGGCCGCAGGATCCGGGCTTCAGTCGCGCGCTCGCCAATGGCGGCATCACCTCGCTCCAAATCCTGCCGGGATCGGCCAACCTGATGGGCGGGCGGTCTGTCGTGCTCAAGAACGTCGCGTCGCGCACCGTTCAAGGAATGAAGTTTCCCGGCGCGCCATATGGCCTGAAAATGGCGTGTGGTGAGAATCCCAAGCGTGTCTATGGCGGCAAGGGACGGATGCCCTCGACGCGGATGGGCAATTTCGCGGTCAACCGCGCGACCTGGGCCAAGGCGGTCGAATACAAGAAGAAGCTGGATAGCGGCAAGGACGTCAGCCGCGATCTTGCTATGGAGACGCTCGTCGGCGTGCTGTCTGGCGATATCCTCGTCCAGAACCATTGTTATCGCGCCGACGAGATGGCGCTCGTGATGGATATGGCCAAGGAGTTTGGCTACAAGGTCACGGCATTCCATCACGCGGTCGAAAGCTACAAGATTGCCGACCTGCTGCGTGACAACGGCGTCTGCTCGGCAATCTGGGCCGATTGGTGGGGCTTCAAGATGGAAGCCTATGACGCGATCCCCGAAAACGCCGCGCTGCTTCAGAATGCGGGGGCATGCGTCATCATTCACTCGGACGACGAGAACCAAATCCAGCGATTGAATCAGGAAGCCGCCAAGGCACTGGCCGACGGACGCCGGATGGGGATCGAGATCAGCGACGCGACCGCGATTGGATGGTTTACCTACAATCCCGCCAAGGCGCTCGGCATTGCCGACAAGACGGGCAGTCTCAAGCCCGGCAAGATGGCCGACGTTGTGCTGTGGAACGGCAATCCGCTGAGCGTCTATTCGCGGCCTGAAAAGGTCTGGATAGATGGGGCATTGATGTACGATGCCAACGATCCGGCGCGCCACCCGGTTAGCGATTTTGAACTTGGCCAGCCCGGCGAAGGAGACGTCAAATGAGTATCCGTCGCGCACTCCTCACCGCAGTCGCCGTCTCGAGCCTCGCGTTCGTCGCGCCGGCGCTTGCCGAGACGATCGCCTTTACTAATGCCCGCGTCGTCGTCGGCGATGGCAACGGTCCGATCGATGGCGGCACCGTCGTGGTGCGAGATGGTCGAATCGTCGCTGCCGGCGCCAACGTCGCGGTCCCGGCCGATGCGCGCATTGTCGATGCGTCGGGCAAATGGGTCACGCCGGGCATTGTCGCGGGTTTCAGCCGCGTCGGCCTGGTCGAGGTCGGTGCGGTCAGCAGCACCAACGACACGCAGGCGAACGGATCGCCCTTCAGCGCAGCACTCGACGTCGTGCCCGCGATCAATCCGGCAACTTCGGCAATCGCGGTCAGCCGCGCTGCGGGCGTCACGCGCGCCGTCGTCGCGCCCTCAACCGCGCGAAGCATCTTTGCCGGGCAGGGGGCATTCATCGACCTCGGCGCTGACCCCGACCCGATCATGCGTGCCCGCGCTTTCCAGTTCGTCGAGCTCGGCGAAGAGGGCGCGCGCGATGCCGGCGGCAGCCGCACCTCGGCGCACGCGTTGTTCCGCAACGCCCTGCGCGAGGCGCGCGACTATGGCAAACGAGCGCGTATTTCCGGCGGATCGGCGCGCGGCGAGCCGCTGCCACAGGGTGACGATCTGCCGCCCGACGCGCGGATGGCCGACACCGATGCCGAACGACCCAACGACGTGCTGCTGTCGCGCTTCGATGCAGCTGCCCTGGTCCAAGTCGTCAACGGACACCAGCCGCTCTACGTCCATGTCGAGCGTGCCAGCGACATTCGCGCGGTGCTCGCGCTGCGCCGCGAATTCCCGCAGCTCAAGCTCGTTCTTGTCGGCGTCAGCGAGGGCTGGCTCCTGGCAAACGAGATCGCCGCAGCCAAGGTTCCGGTAATCGCCAGCGCGCTCAACGACCTGCCCGCGGCGTTCGAGACGCTTGCCGCAACGCAATCCAACATCGGCCGCATGAAGGCCGCCGGCGTCACCGTCGCGATCGGCATGATCAACGACAATGATTCGCATCAGCTGCGTTATGCCCCGCAATATGCCGGAAACCTCGTCGCGCTGCAGAAGATTCCGGGCGCGACCGGATTGAGCTGGGGCGAAGCGTTTGCCGCGATCAGTTCGGTACCCGCCGAGATCATGGGACTCGGTAACCGCATGGGCAGCCTGAAGGCGGGCAATGTCGGCGATGTGGTCATCTGGGATGGCGATCCGCTCGAGCTCAGCTCGGCACCGATTGCGGTCTATATCGACGGAGTCGAGCAGCCGCTCGACAACCACCAGACCAAGCTTCGCGACCGCTATCGCACACCGAGCGAGGGCGCTCTGCCGAAAGCCTACGAACGCTAATCTCCGGGGGGACAACAATGGACGCGATGACCGAACTGATTGTCGCGAGCCTCGCGTTCGTCGGTACGCATCTCCTGCTGTCGCATTCGCTGCGCAATCCGCTCGTTTCAAAAATGGGTGAGGGGGCGTTTCGCGGCCTCTATGCCCTTATCGCGTTGGCGGCGTTTGTGTGGATGGTATTCGCCTATCGCAGCGCGCCGGTTCATGCCGCGTATGTCGCGGGCGATATGCTGTGGATCATCGCAAGCGCATTGATGTGGTTCGCCTCGATCCTGTTGATCGGCAGCTTCGCGGGCAATCCTGCGCTGCCGTTACCCGGTGCGCTGGCGGCGGCAACGCGCGCGCCGAGGGGCGTGTTCGCGATCACGCGCCACCCGATGATGTGGAGCTTTGCAATCTGGGCGCTGGTCCACCTGATGATCGCGCCGACGGCGCGCAACCATGTGCTGATGCCCGCGATCCTGATCCTCGCGCTCGGCGGCGCTGTGGGGCAGGATATCAAGAAGGCGCGGCTGGTCGGCGAAGCATGGCGGACGTGGTGCGGACGCACCGCCTTTATCCCGTTCGGTGCGCAGCTGCGCGGACAATTGCGCTGGACCGCGGCGCTTCCGTCGTTCGTCGTGCTCCTGATCGGCACGCTGTTCTGGCTCGGCGCGACCTATGGACACGCCGACATGGGGGTGCCCGCCGCGGGTATCTGGCGCTGGGTCAGCTAGGGCTGTTCAAAGCCGCACCATCTTCATGCCCTGTTCGCCGTAGCGGTCGCCCGACGTCTTGCCGCGCGGCGCGGCCGAATCGAGCCGTACGAGGTCGGCGGGCGTGAGCGCGATATCGACAGCTTTCATGCTGTCGCGCATCGTCTCGCGGCGCTTGGTCCCGGGAATGGGGACGATGTCGTCACCCTGGGCGAGCAGCCAGGCGAGCGCGATCCGGGCCGCGCTGACTTCCTTTTCGTCGGCGATCTCGCGGACCGTATCGACGATCGCGAAATTGCGCGCGGCGTTTTCGTCGGTCCAGCGCGGGTCGTTGTGGCGCCAGTCGTTCTCGGGCAGGTCGGCCTTCGATTTGAACTGGCCCGTCAAGAAGCCGCGGCCGAGCGGGCTGTAGGGCACGAAGCCGATGCCGAGTTCGCGGCAGGTCGGCAATATCTCGTCCTCGACATCGCGTTCCCACAACGAATATTCGCTCTGCAGTGCGGCAATCGGATGGACCGATGCAGCCTTGCGCAGCGTCGCGGGCGCGGCCTCGCTGAGGCCGATATGGCGGATCTTGCCTTCGCGGACGAGGTCGGCCATCGCGCCGACGGTATCCTCGATCGGCACGTTCGGATCGACGCGGTGCTGGTAGAACAGGTCGATGACGTCGATGCCGAGCCGGGCCAGCGATTCCTCGACGGTCTTGCGCGCATTGGCGGGGCTGCCGTCGACGCCGGTGATCTGCTTGCCCTCGAACCTGAAGCCGAACTTGGTCGCAATGACCAGGCCGTCTCTTTTGCCCTTGATCGCGCGTCCGACGAGCTCCTCGTTCTGGAACGGACCATAGATCTGCGCGGTGTCGAAGAAGGTGACGCCAAGGTCGATCGCTTCGTGGATCGTGGCGATCGCCTCGGCCGGGTCGGCGGCGGCGCCGTAGACGATGTTGCCTTCGGAAACCATCGGCATGCAACCGATGCCGAGCGCCGATACCGTAAGCCGATCGCCGAGATTGCGCGTCTTCATCATGTCGCCTGTCCTTTCAGATCGGGGCCAAGATCGGGGGTGTGCTCGGCGACGGTGGCAGTGACCGCCATGTCCATCGTCACGTTACCGACCGTACGCATGATGTCGGGAAAGGTTTCGACCGCGACCAGCAATCCGAGCGGCTGAACGGGCAGCCCCATGGCGAGATTGATCGGCGCGATCGAGCTGATGAAGCTGATCGATCCGGGCAGCGAGACCGCGCCCATCGTCGTGATCGACGCGACGACGACGCCCGCTGCCATTAGCGGCACCGTCAGCGGGATCCCCAGCCAGTGCGCGACATAGATCGCGACCGCGAGGTTCATCGCAGGACCCGTCGCACGGAACAGTGCGACCGCGATCGGCAGGACGACATCGACCTTGCGTTCATCGATGCCGAGCGATTTCGAACCTTCGACCATAGCGGGGAGCGAGGCGAGCGAACTTTGCGTCGAGACGGCAACCGCGTGCGCCGGGATCGCCGCGCGGACAAACGCCGCGAACGGCTGGCCGCCGCCGACCCGCGCCAGGATAAAGGCGCTGAGCCAGATGATCGTGCCAACCGCGGTGACGATCAGGACGTAGTGCGCCAGCGCGCCGAACGCCGCCGATCCCGCCTTGGCCCCGACGACCATTGCAAGCGCAAAGACGCCGATCGGCGCGATCATCAGCACCCAGCCGATGAGGATGATCATCGCGTCGGCGATCGCGGCAAAGAAATCGGCGACCGTGCGGCGCGGCCGATCGGTCAGCTTCGACACCGCGAAGGCGAAGGCGAGGGTGAAGATCATCAGCGGCAGGATCGCGTCGTTGGCAGCGGCATCGATCGGGTTGGTCGGCACCATCGCGCGCAGGAAGTCGCCGAACGGCGGGATGTCGCCGGTCGGCGCGGTCTGGCCAAGCGCGGCAGCGAGCGCCTGCGCCGCTTCGCGCGGCATCGGGAAAAGTTCGAGCAGGGCCGGGGTCGCGATCGCCGCGATCAGCGATGACGTCCACAATATCGCCACCATGATCAGCACGGCCTTGGCGGCAAACGCGCCGGCGCGCGCGACCTTGGCGGTCTGGACGATACCGACGATGAGCAGCGCGACGACGAGCGGTACGACGGTCATGCGCAACGCGTTGAGCCACATCGTTCCGACGATGTCTGCGATATCGGTGACATCAGGCGCCGAATTTCCGATCACCCCGCCGAGGATCAACCCGACGACCAGAGCACTCAATATCCACACGGCGGGAACGCGGACCACGGGGGTGGGCGATGGCGGTGGCGCTGCGGCGCGATCGTAATCTGTCATCGGCTATCCATGCCACGAGCCTTCGGGTCGGGAAAGCGCGGATTTTGCGTGGCGTCGGCGCACGATAGCTTGAATTTGGAAAGGTTTTGCCGATAGGACGCTGATCATGAACCACCGCGGGACCCAGCCATGACGCGTAGCTTTTTCGGTACCGACGGAATCCGCGGTCTGACCAACAGCCATCCGATGACCGCCGAGATCGCGATGAAGGTCGGCATGGCTGCGGGCGCGCACTTCCTGCGCGGCGGCCACAAGCATCGCGTCGTCGTCGGCAAGGACACGCGTCTGTCGGGCTATATGCTCGAAAACGCGATGGTTGCGGGCTTTACCAGTGTCGGCATGGACGTCATCCAGCTGGGCCCGATGCCGACCCCGGCAGTCGCGATGCTGGTGCGCGAGATGCGCGCCGACCTCGGCGTGATGATCTCGGCGAGCCACAATCCATACCAGGACAACGGTATCAAGCTGTTCGGCCCCGACGGTTACAAATTGTCCGATGCCGACGAAGCCGCGATCGAGGCGCTGCTCGACGCGCCGCCGCGGCTGGCCGATCCGTCGAACCTGGGTCGTGCCCGCCGGATCGAGGACGCACGCGGCCGCTATATCCACGCGATCAAGGCGTCGCTGCCCGAAAAATGCCGTTTCGACGGCCTCAAGGTCGTGCTCGATTGTGCCAATGGCGCGGCCTACAACACCGCGCCGACCGCGATCTGGGAACTCGGCGCCAACACCGTCGCGATCGGCATTTCGCCCAATGGGCGCAACATCAACGATGGCTGCGGTTCGACCGCGCTCGATACGATCAAGCAGCGCGTCCTGTTCGAAGAGGCCGATGTCGGCATTGCGCTCGACGGCGATGCCGACCGGCTGATCGTCGTCGACGAAAAGGGCCGGACGGTCGATGGCGACCAGATCATGGCGCTGATCGGTACACGGCTGGCACGCCAGGGACTGCTGACCGGCGGCGGGATCGTTGCGACGGTGATGTCGAACCTTGGCCTCGAACGCTATCTCGAGGGCCAGGGGCTGACGCTCGAACGCACCAAGGTCGGCGATCGCCACGTTCTCGAAGCGATGCGCGCCGGCGGCTTCAACGTCGGCGGCGAGCAATCGGGCCACATGATCCTGACCGACCATGCGACGACCGGCGACGGCACCATCGCCGCGCTGCAGGTGCTTGCTGCCCTGGTCGAGGCCAAACGGCCGGCGAGCGAAGTGCTCCACCTGTTCGAGCCGGTACCGCAGCTGCTGCGCAACGTCCGCTACTCGAAAGGCGACCCGCTCAACGCCGAGACGGTGCAAACGGCCATCGCCGAGGCGACCCGCGAAATCGACGGCAAGGGTCGTGTGCTGATCCGCAAGTCGGGTACCGAGCCGCTGATCCGGGTAATGGCCGAAGGCGACGACGAGGTGCAGGTCGAGGCGATCGTGTCGCGCATTTGCGCCGCAGTCGGCGAGGTGGCGGCATGACGCCGCGGATCCTCGTCATCGCCGGATCGGATTCGGGCGGCGGCGCGGGCATCCAGGCCGATATCAAGACGATCACCATGCTCGGCGGTCACGCGATGACCGCGATCACGTCGGTGACCGCGCAGAACACCGTCGGCGTCGAGGCGGTCCACGCGATCCCGACCGACATCGTCATCGCGCAGATCGACGCGGTCGTTCGCGACATCGGCGCCGACGCGGTCAAGATCGGCATGATCGGATCGGCCGAGACGGCACGCGCGGTGGCCGAATATCTGCGCGACGCGAGCGAGGTGCCGATCGTATTCGACCCCGTCATGGTCGCGACGAGCGGCGCCGCGCTGGCCGACGAAGAGACGATCGCCGCATTCGGCACGCTGATGGACCGGGCGACGATCGTGACGCCCAACTTGCCCGAACTGGCCGCACTGGCGGGGGTCAACGGGCTCGACGATGCCGTTGCCGCCGCGCTCAAGCTGGTGTCCGACCATCGCTGCGCGGTGATGATCAAGGGCGGTCACGACGAGGGCGATGACCTGGTCGATGCGCTGATCGAGGAAGACAACATGACGAGCTGGCAGGGCAGCCGGATCGACACGCCGCATACGCACGGTACCGGTTGCACGCTGGCGAGCGCAATTGCGGTGTTCCTCGCCAATGGCTGCGAACTGCCGACCGCGGTCAACCGCGCGCGCGAATTCGTTCGCCTGTCGCTGCTCGGCGCGCCCGGCCTCGGCCAGGGCAGCGGTCCGATGGGGCAGGGCAGCGTCGCGACGGGCTGGGGCACCGGCCTCCAGCTGAACCAGGTGACCGTCTGCATGGACGATTACGAGGCGTCGACCGCATTCTATCGTAGCCTGGGGCTGAAGCAGATCGTCGCCAATGCGCCCGATTATGCGCGCTTCGAGGCCGCCGGCGGGGCGACGGTCTCGATCCATCACGATCCGCAATTCCGCACCGCGGGCGGGACGACGATCTATTTCGAATGCCTCGATCTCGATGCCGAGGTCGAGCGGCTGGCGCTGGGTGGGCTCGAGTTCGCCCAGCGCCCGACCGACCAGCCCTGGCTGTGGCGCGAGGCGCGACTGTACGATCCCTTCGGCAACACCATCTGCCTCTATCATGCCGGCGAGAACCGCCGCTATCCGCCGTGGCGGATGACGTGAGGCAGCGGTGATCGCGGGCGTCGACGAGGCGGGTCGCGGTCCGCTCGCGGGGCCGGTCGTGGCGGCTG